>NC_012439.1 GCF_000021565.1 Persephonella marina EX-H1
GCAAGTTGATAAAACTGAAGATTTTGAAACAAAACAGGTTAAAGAGCCAAAAGCAGTTGTTGAAGAAAAAAAATCTAACAAAGTTAATCCACAAGACTGGTGGGGGTAATCTATGCTTGTCTTAAAGGATATGAAGTTTTCAGTTGAAGGGGATAATTTGAGGGTCTTAATTGAAAAAGACAGAAAGGCAGAAGCAAGCCTATCAGGTTTTTCAGCTTTTAGATTTACAGGTGCTTGTTTCAGTTCTGGATATAAGATAGATGGATTTGAAAAAGAAAGAATAGGAAAAACTCTTGTAGAACCTGACAAAATTAGAGTTTACAGGGAAGAAAATGGCAAACCTGATAGGGTTTTTGAAAGGTTTACTCAAGATGAATTTATAACAATAGCAACTTACATACAAAAGAACCTAAACACTAATGAACTGGTTTTTTCTTTAAGAGATAAGGAAGGAAAGTTTGATTATTCTGTGAATGTATCTCCAGATAAAATTGCTGTTTTTGATAATCAAACTATGAATATGAAGGCGATAAATCTTAATCCCTTTTTTATTTTTAGAATAAAAGCCGTTATAGAACTTGCAGTTTTGGGGCTTTTACCAAGTCCAGTTTTTATTAGAGGAACGGAAAACAATATCTCAATAGGTGAGGCAGTAGTCCCTGAAAAAGAGCTTACAGAGCAACACGAGCAAAACATTAAAAAGATTATTGATGTTTCCAAGAAACAGGGCTTAAACCAGTATGCACTTATAAGACAGTATTACAAGCAACAGAAAATTCCATATACCAGGAAGGTTATTTTTCAAATTGGCAAAAAAAATAATAAAATCAAGGTTCATCTGCCTGTTAGCTATGCTTTTGCGGTTAAGATTTTCTTTGAAACTTGCAATTAATTGCAAGTTTTTAATGAGTTGTGGTTGAAATCGTAGTCAATTTAATTATTTTGAAATTAGTAAACACAAGGGAAAGAAAATGGGGATAAAAGAAGCTGTCCTGTTAATACCACTTTTAGGTTATATTCTCTTTGTAAGAGATAGTATCAGATGGGCTAAAAGAATATCCGAAAAAGACCCTAATCCTAAAAGGGCTAAATATACAAACTTGTTTCTGATAACAGTATCTATATTTGCTATTCCAATTTTTATGATTTTAGTTTTCCTTTTTTCTCCGACTATTGGTGCTTTCGTATGGTCTGGAGCTGCACTGATTTTTTCTTTTTATGTAGCCTACGGACTTTATGGATTTTTAAAATCAAGACTTCCAAACTTTAAGTCTAAATACAAAATAGAACCAATTACTCCAGAGTTTAAGATATTTAGAGAACCTGAAATAAAAATATCGGCTTCGGCAATAAATAAGCATGTCCATGTTCTTGCACCTACAGGTTCAGGTAAAACAAAATCCATTGTAGGTCCTGTTCTTCAACAGGCTATTGATAAAGGACTTGGAGTTATGAGTATTGACCCTAAAGGAGATAATGAAGTTTCTCTTGCCTGTATAGACCTGCTTCAAAAACAGGGCAGATTGAAAGACTACTGGTATTACGATGTTATGCTTCCTAACTATTCAAGGTCTTATAATCCCTTGTATAGTGGTATCAAATATAACAATCCAGCACAACTTGGAGTTTTAATTATCGCTACAATGCCAAAATCTGGAGGAGCTGCAACTTTTTATGAAAAGGTTCAGTCTGAATTTACAAGGGCAATGGTAAGGCTTCTATCTCTTGTGAACCATACAGGAAAGATGGCTAACTTTATTGACCTTTACTCTATACTTGCATATTTACCATATTCAATAGAATATCTACTTGATACTTATCAGGCTAATGCAAAATTTAAAGATGAGCTTGCAGAACTATGGATAAAAACAATTGCACAGGAAGCAGCTGAAAATCAAAACTTCAGGCAGTTTTTAAGGGGACTGCAACAGCATTTAGCTTTATATGCTTTTACATTCCATCCTAAATTGCTGAACTCATACAACCCAGAAATAAAAATATCTGAAGGTTTTAGACAGTCTAAACTTATGAACTTTTCTTTAAGGTCTTTGGATTTTCCATCTGGAGAGAGTTTGGATATAGGAAAAATGATATTAATGGACTTGCAAAGCTATGCAGCATATAAGACGAGAGAGAATATACAAAATGAATTTCCAGATATTGTTATAGTTGATGAAGCACCACAGGTAATACCACCTGAATTTCAAAAGATATTTGAAATGGCAAGAGGAGCAGGTATTGGAGTTATGGTTCTGCATCAATCTACCAAACAGTTTGATAATATTCAAAAAGGAATGTTTGAAAATATATTTACAAACTGCCATGTAAAGGTTTGCTTAGGAGCTGCAGATAGGGAAACAGCTGAATTTTATGCAAGGCTACTTGGTGAGGAACTAAAGATGTTTAAGACTTATTCAAGAGGTGGAGAAAATGTATGGAAAAAACCGATAGATGCCATACTTCCACACTGGAATGAGCTTGTATCTGAAAGATACGATTACAGAGTAAGACCTGAAGATATTATCAATATGCCTATTGGGGAAGGTTTACTTATTGTTAGGGAAAAAGATTTGTTTGGTGTTCGTGGTAAGACCTATTTCTTTGCAACAAAAATGGAAGGAAAACCTTGGTATTACCTGCCTAAAATACCTTACAATGATGATTGGAAAGATGAAAATCTTGGCTTGAATTTGCTTTCAAAGTTCCAGAAAGAGTTTGGAGATAGAATACCTGATGAAGATAGAAAGGCAGTAAGGAATAAGAAAAAACAGATTGCGAATAATATTGAACAAAGAGCTGATAAGATTAGAGAGGAACTTGGGGATGAGATAGGAATAAATATGGTTGATGAAGGTATAGCTTCAGTGCAGAATGTTCCTGATGAACTAACTAATATATTGGGGGCTACAGATGGAATGCTTTAATGGAAATGAATGGCTTAAAAAGAGTTTGGAAGAAATATTCACACCACCAAGAGAGAATTGGGACGAACTTAGACTATGGGTTTACAGATTTGGAGATGATTGGGATATTTTTCTTATAGAACTTACTATTCCAAAATTGCTGGAGGAGATGAGCGAAAAATGAAAGAGAAAACCTTTATTGACTGCCAGAAGGGAACTGCCAATTGCTGTAAAGATAACTTTATAGAACTGACCCTTGATGAATTTGAAAGGTTTTACGATAAAGCACCTATTGGGATTGGTGTCAAAGTTTACCCGCATAGGGAAGAGCAGTATTTTTTCAGGTATGCTGGGATATACTTTTATTTTTCTTTTGGAATAATAGTCAATGCAGGTTGTATTTTTTTAGATGGGAACAAGTGTTCTATTTATGAGGACAGACCGGGAATGTGCCAGATATTTCCAGTAAGGGGACACGATAAAAAACTGAAAAAATTTGCGGCGGATTTAGATTTTTGCAAGGAATGTGGACAAGATTGTGTTAACGATATAGGAGAAGGATTTGAGTTTTCCTATGCGAACAGATTAAGCAAACCACTGGAAGATAAGGCAAAGAAGGTTTTTAGGAAACTAAAAAAAGACAAAGTCATTCTAAACAAGCAGGTGTTTAAGTCCTTGTATGACCATTTAAAGGGAAACTATCCAAAAGAACTGATGTCTATTTTACTTGAAGCTGTAAGTGCATACAGAGGTAAAGAGGATTTATGGCTTTCCCCGATAGACCCACATATTTACTTTTTGATAGAGGACTTTTTGAAAAAAAGAAATCTGGATGCAGAAAGATTTTATGAGGCTCAATTGAAATTCCTAACAGAAATGGGAACTATAAAAAAGCTTTGATGTCATTTATCTCAAGATTGAACAGATAAATTGCAAACATAAGACCTATAAAATCTTTATAAGACTTTATCTTGAATGTTCCTTTCTCTATCTGTTTTGCTATCTTCAGTGCATAGGTATTGTAGTCTGTATCTTCATGTAAAACTTCTCTTATTTGGCTTTTAGCTATTTCTTGAAATTCCTGATATGAAATTTTTTTGGGTTTTACAGCTTTTGGTTTTTTGAGTTTCTCTTTTATACTATCCACCATTAAAAGAGTTTCTATATTATCTTCTTCTAAACCTGTTTCCTCTTGGAGAACCTGTTTGAAGATAGACTTTACAGCTTCTTTCTTCTCTTCCTCTGTTTGCGGAATGATTTGTTTCTCCAGATATTCTGCCTTTAATCTTATAAGTTTTGCCAATAAAGATATTATTATTCCGTTGTGAAAAATGCTATCTCCAGCAAGTTCTTTTAATTTTTCAATGGAAATTTCAAAGGGATTAGAATTTTCTTTTTCAACTTTCTCTATAAGTTCCTTATAGAATTTGATAGCCTCAAATATTTCAGCTGTAATCATTGAAGATAGCCTCAAGTTTTTTTAGTAGCTGATATACTCTTTCAGAATTATCTTTTTTCAGAGGGTATCCCAGTAGGGATTTATAGCTTTTTATTTCTGGATTGTATTGCTTCAAGATAACCTGTCTATATGTTGTGTTTACTCTGATTTTTCCTTGTCCAAGTTTTATTTTCTTTCCTGTTTCTTTTTCTATTAGCTTCAGCAGTTCTTTAACAGGATAGTATTCAACATCTATGTATATCCATTCATCTGAATTTTCATCCACACTGAGAACAGGAAATCTGTATATGAATATAGACAGAGGTTTACCTGCCTTTTCATAAGCCTGCAATGCTTCCCTTTCTGCAAGTTTTATGTCTTTTCTTGCAGTATTTATTCCTAATTCTGCAAGCCTTTTCTCCAGCTCTCTCCTGTCTTTTGTTGTTAGTAAATGCTCTATGATGTATCCATGCAGTTTATCTGGAGCTGGAGTTTCTTTGAAAAGAATATATTTAAACATCAGTTTCTTCCAATTTAAAAAAAGCCTTTCCATAATTGAATTTCATTTCTACCAGTTTGCAGTCTGTGAACTTAAACATTAGTTTCCTTTCTTTTTTGCCACTTCATCTGCTACTAATTTTGCTAATTTCCCGAGTTTTCTTACTCCTTCTAATTTTTGCATTTTGGATATCCTCCTTATGCTTAAGGTTTTCAATTAATCCGACATAGATGCTACCAGTAGTATGGATATTATGGTGAGAAGAAATGCTATAACCATACTCATTATTTCTTGTTGTATTTCCATTTTTTTAATCCTCAAAAACATCATAATTGCTTCTTAGTATAGCAATTGCAACATCTAAATCATCTTCTATCATCTCTTTGTAATTTTCTTTGTTTAACACGATAAACCAATAATTACCCCATTGGTTTGTATTTGCCATAACTCCCCAAGCGTGTGGAGATACCCCATTCTTTTCCAAGATTTCCTTGACACCTCTTTCGTCTAATTGTTTTTCAGATAGAACCTTGAATGATGGAAAGTATTTGTGTGGGACATGTATATGCTGAACGCCCAACACAAGTGCGATGGTTTTGTAGTCCTCAAGTTCTGCTTCAATTCTTTTTTTTGCTTCACTTATAATTTCTTCCTTAAGAGTTGATGAAAAAACTGGTAAAAGTTCATCCCCCAATTCTCCATAAAGCTCTTTCCCATATTCATCATATAAGTAGTCAATATATCCTTCTTCTGCAAACTCAATCAGTTGTGAGGAATTAAAACCATTTGACATTTCATCGGCGATATAAGTAATCCAGCCTTGAACTCTATCTTTCATTTCTTTTATTTCTTTTTCTAATGCTCTTTCTAAGGTTTTCATCTTTGCTTCCCTCCAATTTCTTAACCTTCAACAATTAATTTATACCCAATTGTGTATCAAGTCAAGTTTTTTTATCCGGTTCTTATAAGACGGTTTCTGTAGGCAGAATATATATAGTGGACAAGATGAGAATAATTTTTTCAAAAAAACTGTTTATTCTATTCCTTATCTTTGTTTGTTATTGCTTCTGTAAATAACCGTATATAGATGTAAACCGAAACCACCAGCAGAAAGAAAACACCCAGATGTCCTGCATAATGACCTGCTGATGCCATAACAGACATAACACCATCAGGATTTTCAACCTTTTTGATTATTTCTACTGCTAAGGCACTGTCCATTATCATTTCAATCCCTCCTTATGAGATATAAAAGCCACAAAATCTGGAGCTTTTACCGGTATTCCTATTTTTGTCCCCTTTTCTGTTCTAATATAGTAATATCTGCCGAAAAAGTCTTGTCCTTCATATTTAGCTGTCCAGCAGATATACTCATCTACTTCCCTTGATATTTTCATTCCTTCAGGGATAAAGGCTTTATCCTTCGTGAAGCAGAGTTCTATCTCATCACTATGTATAAACATTCTTCCAAATCCAAAGAACAGAAAGAGAAGCATAAAAAAGACTAATATAGATATAAGCAGGTCCTTCATTGTTCCTCTGCCTCCCTCTTTGCCTTTTGTAGCTGTTTAACTTTTTCTAAAAATTCCTTTCCTTTGCTTCTTATATCCGTGCCTTTAATTTTAACCAGTTTACAGGTGCTTTTAATCCTTGATATTATTGAAGGACTTAATCGTTCTTCTAAACTTGGAAGGTCATTTTGAGTATTTATATATGAGTTTGATGTGATTATTATAGGTTTCATATCATTGTATCTGTTGGATATTATGTAATGGATAATATCTTTTGACCATTCTGATAATCTTTCATTTCCGAGGTCATCTAAAACCAGAATAGGAACTTCTAAGATTTCTTTCAGTAGGCTATTTTCTGATTTTCTTTCCTCATAGAGCTTTTTGACTTCAAATAGCATTGAGATAGTGTTTATAAAATATCCTTTTATTCCGTATTTTGTGTATATTTCTTTTATTATGGAAACTGCTAAATGTGTTTTGCCTGTTCCCGGTGGTCCTACAAACATTAGTCCATTTCCTTTCTGGAATGCTTTTAATTCAATGTAGCTTTTTACAATAGAAAGAGCTTTTTTATGTTCCTTTGAAAGAAGTAAGAAGTTTTCCAGAGATACATCTTCATATCTTTTAGGTATGTTTAGGGCTTTTATGACCTCTTTACTAACCTTTCTTTGACATATACATTTTCTAACGAAACCATTTGTTTCAACCCAACCTGTATCCATGCATTTTTCACATGCCATAACAAGCTCCTCTAAATTTATATTTTTTGCAGTTCCTCTAATTCATCTTTAGTAGTTAGCTTTGTATAGTATTTTAAAGTGGTGTTTACATCTTTGTGTCCTACCCATTTTGATACAGTAATTGGTTTAATGCCTTTGGCAACCATATAGCTTATGTAAGTATCTCTGAACCTGTGAGCTGTTATGTTTATTCCGAGGTCTTTGGAAAGTAAATGAAAGTAAGACTTTACATTGTGTCTATCTAATGTAATTATTTTCTTCTGGACATCATTATAGTAAGTAAATAAAGTTTTATCTTTCAGTTTAGGATGCTTTCTCTTGACTATAAAATCTATGAAATCATCTCTATATTCGCCTTTCAGTATGAGTGGAGCTTCCCTTGATTTATTAAATTTTGAAATCTCTGGTCTAACTCTTACAAATATCTGATTTTCCTTTTCAATAATATCATCAGGTAATAACTGCACGGCTTCTGATACCCTTAAACCAAAACCATACAAGGTTAAAGTAAGGTAATAGTAAACCTTATTTGTAATTTTCAAATGATTAAAAATCTGCTTCAACTCAAGTTCCGAGTAAGGCTTTGCACTTTCGGTTTGACTTCTTTTTCTGTAAATCCTCTTGTCTGCAAGCCATTTTCCACCTGCAAATTCTACAAGTTCTTTTGTTCGGTTTAATACCATTTTTATTGTGGTAGGAGATAGATTTTTGGATTTCAGATAGTCTATAAACTTTTCAATGTCTGTTTCCATTAAGACCAGGTTGTCTAATAGTAAACCATAGTCTTCTGCCCATATTTCAAAGTGATTAAGTAAGTTTTTATATGTTTCTATGCTCTTATCTGATAAGCCTGATTTTTTGAGTTTATTTAGGTAGGAGTTTATTTTATCTTTCAGGTTTTCATTTAGCACTATCATTTTATCTCCTTTAGTAAGTAAAAATTTGCATACATAGAAAGTCCTATCATCATTACTAAAATAACTATTCCACTATAGGCTACTATGCGTGCTATAAAGGAAAATCCTATAAGCTCCTTACGGAATTTTTGCAGTTCTCTAAGATTTTGGTATGTTTTATCGTTTTTGTAGTAAGGGTGTTTATCTTTAATTTTGAGTATTTCTTCTTTAATTTCCAGTTCGGCATTTTCTTTTCCATCTTCTATGTATGCAAAGATTACATAAATGAATGGATAGTAAGTTAGGAAGGTTATGGTGAATTGAGAAAGAAAAATTTTCTTTAGAGTTTCCATATTTAAACCTTCTTTGTGCATAAAGTAATAAGAAAGTCCCAAAATGAAGAAAACAACATTTATGCTATATAGTATGAAATAAGCTTTTTTCCCTTTTAGTAAGAATGAAAAAATTATGTATTCTATATACTTTCTTTTCATTGTTGTTAACCTTTAGGTTGTATAAATTCTTTCTTTATCTTTATCAATTTTGCCTTTTCCTATAAGGGCTGGTCTTACATAAGTCCAATCTTTTTTGTATTTTGGATGTTTGAGAAATCTGATATGTCCTCTTCTCCAGTGGGGTTTCTTAGGTTTCCCAGCCTTTTCCAGTTCGCTGTAATAATACTGAGCTGTTTTAGTTCCTACTATGTGGATTTTTGTGTATCTGCTAATTTCCTTGTTTATTTTTTCCAGTTTCTTCCTGTTGTTTTGTTTCTCATAAAACTCTTTTCTTTTTATTAGTTTTTCTGGAGCTGTTTCTATGCTTGAAGTATCATCATTTATGTGATTTAGGTAGAGTAGAAAGTTAATTATTATCCTTGATAGGCTTTTTATGGTAATTGCTGTTTGTAATGCAATATCCCCTTTGGCATTTGTTGCATTAAGGAAGTTCTCTATATTCTTGTCTATTTCTTTCTTTATTTTTTCTAAAGTATCTTCTCTTGAATGGTAAATTTGAATTGGCAACTTGTTGAACATTTTTCCGTTGCTATGTTCGTATATTATGGATATGTATAAAAGATTCTTATCCTTTATCTCTTCAAATTTTACAAACATTTCTGTCAGTTTTAGTTCTTCTTCTCTTTTGGGGTAGTTCTCAAGTTTAATTACAAAAGCATTGTAGGGGGGACTAATAAATTTAGCTTCTATATTTTCGGGAAAATCTGTTTGATTTAAGAGTCTCCAGAATTCTTCTTTGATGAAAAACACCTGGTTGCCGTATTCTTCTATACTTTTTACTAACAGTATGTCTAAAGCATAGCTTACAATTAAAAAGTTCATTGCCCTTTCAAATTCTTCGTAGTCTGCAATTTTCAATTTTATAGCATTCTCTATATAGTTTAAATTTTCCTGATATATCTCCCCAAATGTATCTTTTGTAAAGTATTTTTTTAGTGTATTTATGATACTGTAAGGGTTTTGAGAAAGCTTTTCATAAATACCAAGTTCAAATTGTTTATATTCGTCCCAAGTTGCTTTAGTAAGGTTTTTATAGAAGGTCGTCCCTTTTAACTTTTTTTTAAGCTTTACATAAAGAAGCGATTGTTTTACTTTTTCAATATTCATTTTTTACTTGCATTTTCTTTTTTAAATCTTTTAAAAACATTTTTATAAATATCTGGGACTTCTGTTGTTATAGTCCCATCTGGAAGCTCAAAATAAAATTTCCCATTTTTACAATAAACATTTGGAATGCCTTTTTTTAAACTTTCTTGCTGTGCTTTTCTTACGGCTCTGTTTCCTATTGAAATTATGTCTATTAATAAGGATTTATCCATTTTCTATATCCTCCAAGAAAATTTCATAAAGCTCGGGTATGCATATCTTTTCATCGTCAGCAACTAATATAAAATCGTCTTTACCATTAAATATTAAACTCCATTCATGAACTAAGTCTTTTATTTCCATAAACATTTTCTTGCTTCTGTAATATCTTCTTTTAATATCTTCTTCTGGAACAAAATGACCACCCTGGGCGGTTCTATGTTCCACTCTTAAAACATTTTCTTCAGGATTGGATAAAAAGATATAAATAAGCTTAACCTTAAATCCTTTTTGTTTTGCTTCTTTAATTAATTGTTTTATGTATTTTCCTGAAAGTGTAGTTTCTATCACGAAAGAACTATTTTGATTTAATTTTTTCTTAACAGCTTTTAAAAATTTCCTACCAGCTTCTATATTGCTTTTGCAATGTTTTGCTATTTCATCAGTATTTAAAAATTCAAGGTTATTTTCCTTGCAGAAAACTTTAGCAAAAGTGGTTTTACCACTCCCGTTAGCTCCAGCTACTATGAATAGTGTTTTTTCCATAAAAGTAGCCTCTTAATTTGCTTGTTTTTATTATAATTTATTTCTACCTAAAACACAATACCTTAATATAAATTATGGTAAAGCCTTTATTTTCAATAATTCAATCAGTATAAACATCTGAAAGTGTTGATTTTACTTGTTTGCGGGCTTCCAGCTCTGTTGCTGTCATTATTCTTACAAAGTCCTTCCAGTTTTTGTTATTTCTTAACAGGGTCTTTATATAGGGGTTTCTATTGATAACTGCTATACTATTGTGTCTTATAGCATTTAGAAACAACATTTCATTTGGTTTACCTGTAAATTCCGTATCTGAAATAAAGAATGGTGTATTTACAACACTTGCCATACCTTGATAATTATCCAGAGCATATTTGATTACTCTTATAATATCGCCACTTTTTTCTTTTGATGATAAATCATCAAGGAATTTTTGAAGCTTAAACTCCCAAATTAGATTTTTGTTTTTGCAATATCTATTTACAATTTCTTTTACCTTTTTCTTTGTAAGTTTTTTCATAGTTCCTGCCCTTATGGAATGTCGTATTCAAAGTCATAGTCCTGCCAAGATGGGTCAAATGCATCCTTGTCCATATCATAGAGTTCCTGCTGTGCTAATTGCCTATCATATTCAACTTCTGGGTCTGGTTCTGCCATATTTTCCTCTATCCATTTTTCTACTTCCTGATGAAGGTAAAAGCTAAAATCATCTGTAAGTTTTTCCTCAACAGCTGTTTTAAGTTCTTCAAATTCCTCATCTGTAAGTTTTATGCCGAAATGTTCTTCTATTTCTTCTTTCTCAAGCCAGTTTGGAACGATAGCCTTCTTCAGGTCTATTTTTTCCATTCTTTTTACTCCTTTATGTGTTTGTATTAACAATATATTACAATGTAATGCAATGTCAAGACACTTGTGGTGAAAAATTCCGTTTTATATATAAAAGAATATTTGGAGGTTAAAAATAGGATGAGAAGAAGGAAGGCAAAAGAAGTGGAGCTGGTTAGGATAGTTTATTTACTTATATTCATAATTCTAATTACTATATGGAGTTTCTCCAGTAAAGGTTTGAGTTCCATAATCGCTATCAAAGTAGCTGTTTATCTTATTTTTGATTAAGTTGGGGTCTATCTGCCCCTTCATTTTTGCTTCAAGATAGTTTTGTAGTTCAGTAAAGTCCATAGATGAAAAGTCAAGGTTTTTTATATCATCAAAAGTCAATGCTGAACAATTACCGCCTGCAAAGGAATACCCAAGCTGTTTATATGCCTGCTCTACAAGTATTCTGGCAAATACACTATCATAACAACAATACATGTATTTCTTTCTTAAGCATACAGAACCTATGCCGTATTTAACCTTCCAAGCACAGCCACTTTCTACATAATGACAGTTTCCACCTTTGATTAATCCATAAGTGTTATAGAACCCATGTGCTTCTGCACAACTTTTTGATGTGCAGGCATTACATTTGTTTGTTTGTGTAAAAATATCTATTGCAACAGATATAGCAAGCTGACCGTAAGGACTTGCTAAGAATGAAGCTGCACCACTATTTAGTCCCATTTTCTCAAGCATTGATTGCATCATACTGTTGTCTCCAGCATCAGCCCAAGCCTGCCCAGCGGCACTTCCCATGCAGTCAGCTACGCTTTCCTGTGATACTGCTGTTGCATCTCCAGTAGTAGCAAAATCAACTCCAGCAACGGCAGGAGAGAGACAAGAACCTAAATAGTCCTGAACAAAAGTTGTTGCGGCTGACAGGAATTGAGCCCCTAATTGCATAACAATGAAAGAAACCATTTTTTGCTTGAAATAGTCCATAGGGTTTTCAAAGACCGAACTAAACCATCCGCTATCACATCTCATATATTTTCCAGCCCATACATGTTTTAACTCATTGGCTAATTGTGCTAAAGCCATAGCTTTGTTAAACTCATTTGAAAAGTCTTTGTTTTCAACCTCTACACTTCTTACAGGATACGATACTCCATTACAAACAGATTTAGTTTCATACTTTACACATTGCTGTTTAGTTATGGTTGCTGGACATTCATACTGAATGGCAAACTCTGAACATACATTTTTATTTGAGTTATTTATGTCTATCGCAAATTTATTACAGGCTAAAGATGATAGGTCATTGAGATTATCTTGAAGTGTGCAATTACTACTAAAGGATGAACAGCTTGAAGTGTCAATTGTATCTGTATAACATCTGTAAGTTTCCCAGTGATACACCTTCCAGCCTAAACTGCTGTCGTGGCTATCCCAAGTAGAACCCCCATAATTCCAGCTTGTTGATGTTTCTGTATCTGAAAAGTTATAGTCATTGCTTCCGCAACCAGAACCTATACAGTGGACTATCTTGAGCTTGTAATCAATAGTTAAGTTTCGTGTATTTCTGTATAGAGTAAAGACTTGTCCATTTATAGAACAGCTTGTATGTTTTTCACCGATTATTTGCCCTGTTCTGCTATCTTTAATGAAAGCATCTACTCTTGTATTGTCATCATCACAAGAGTTTCCTGTATATATATAAACAACCAAATCAGTCCCATCAGGAACTTGAATATTTCTTCCAATGAATACTTGTCCTGAACTACCACCTATATTACTATGCCTACCTGCAAGTTCACATATAGTAGTATTCCCATAGGTTCTTGTTGAGTAAGGACAAGGAGTTATGTCATCTGATACTTTTATACAGCTTGGGTTGTTAGCTAAATCTTGAGCTTGTTGACTACCTGCTTCAACCTTATATTCTGTATAGCTTCTTGGAGCGAGGCAAGTTTTTATTTCTGTCCCTTGAACATTTACAGTTTCGTATTGAATGCAAGTTTTTGTAGTATTGCATGTTTCAGTTTTGCATGTTGCTATGCTTCCATCTGGACAGGTTGCTTGGTTTGAATTATCGGGACAATCAACTTTAGTTCCATCTGGACATTCAGCTGGACATTTTAATACCTGTTCATATTCTCTACAAACTTTCCTAACATCTGAGGGACACTCATAAACATAAGTTCCAAGATTTATTCCACTTGAAGTTGGCACTTGGACATAACCACATGTAGTTCCATAGGCATCACAGGTATATTGACTTGTTGTGTTAGCTTTATCAGGAATATTTCCAAAAGGTATGTATTCAAGAAAGGTGCATTTGTTTTTTATATCCCCGCAGTCATCTGCTACACATTCAGCTCTATTGGGATTGGTTTCACATCCCGGTCTATTTTTATCTATGTATATTCTACAAGATACATTTCCACCTTTTAGGCTCACATCTTCCCAAGTTTTACATCTACTAACAAGTCTGCAATAACTTTGATTTTCAAATGTGCTGAATAAAGCTGAGTTATCCTGTCCTTCGCATTCATATACATATTCTTTCTTCCACCAGTTCCTACAAACTTCAACACCATTTATTGTTTTACAGGATGGTCCGTCATTTCTTACTTCTTTTAAATGGCATTTTCCCCCGAATGTAGGGTCTGCTGGACAGGTTGTTTTAGTGCTTTCGGTTATTACAGCTGCAAATGAAAAACTTATAAAAGCAATTAATTGCAGTATTATTACTGATTTACTTCTGTGCATTGTCCCTGCTCCCTACAATTTAATTCGCAAACAGATTTATCCCCTTGATACCAGTTATTGTTATACGAACATTTGAAATAATTACAGCCTGTTTTACATGCAGTTTCATCTGTAAACCAAGAGCTGTCATAACTACACTGCCACATACCTATACTGTTTGTGGTCATATTTGTAGTATCTATGTTTCCAGTTGCACACCAAGTTCCAATGTTTGTAGAATTGCAGTTATATGGAGAGCAATAAGCAATACCTCTTGACTGTTCTACACAAGTTCCTCCAGCATACGGACAGGTATAGTCTATAATAGGGTCGGCTTCGCATAATTTTGTTGTTGGATTGTAAGTATAGCCACTTGGGCAGGATACGCATCCAGCATAGGCTTTGTCAAAAGCCACCCACTTCCCGCAAGCCCAGCTGGTTGTTGACCAGTTGTCCTTGTAGCATAGTCTTGCAAGCCCGTTATTTACTTCTACTTTGACCTCATAAACATTGCTTCCATAGGTATATTTAACATAGGAAGTATCCGAGCCACACAGATTAGCCCAGTTTCCCCATTTATTCCCATAATAAATTCTAAATTGTTTGTTGCTTATCTCAAATTTAGGAGAATTATTAAGGCTTCCAGTTCCACCTAATTGCAAGTCAACCCAGTTTGTATTTCCGCTTCCATAACACACCCAAGAATATCTTACTTTTTTCTTGTCGTTAGATACTTCCAGATAGTATTGGCAATCATTATTACAGTTGTAGGAACATATTTTGGATTTATATGTATCCCCGCCACCTATACAACCACCTAATATAAAAGCTATAAATCCTAAAATTCCAATTTTATAAAGGCTGTGCTTCGCACTTACCAGTATTCGCATTGTAGGTCCCTCCAGATGGACAACTTATACTTGTTTGACATTGTGTTTTTTGTATAGGACAAACAAAACCAGCTGTCAGTCTTTCACATTGAGCCGTTTGAATACAGCTGGATTGAATGCAGTCATGTTGTTTAAAGCAGTTGTTATTGCAAAGTGTGTTGTCGTTAAAAACCTCACCATTTAGAGAACATTTGAATAGATTTTGAACTTTTACAATTCTTTCTTCATAGCATTTATATATACTTTTAGAACCTGAAGTCATATTGGACATTATTTCAATTAGTTTTTGTTTAGCATCAGGGCTTTGTATATCGGAAATGTTCCCATTTACTTTGCTTTCATCATATCCAAGTTTATTTCCTATACTACTTTTAAATTTAGAAGGGTCATTCAAGTATGTATTTTTCTGTTGATTTCCGAAATCTCTAATTCCCTGCTGGTCCACATTTCCATTTTTTAGCTTGTTATAGTCAAAAGCAAGTGCTAAACCTGCTGTTAAAAGGATTAGAACTATTATTCTTTCCATAATCCTTCCTCTTTAAATTTTTCTACTGCAAAATCAAGGGAAACATCTCCATACAAAACTGCTTTGAATTTACAAGATTTACTTCTGATAATCCCATAAGGTCTTTCTGGGCATTCAGCTATCACAAAAGCAGGAACTACTTCTGCATCTACAGCTTTGAAAATTAATGGATTTACCTTTACAGTCATATTATTCATAGCTTCATCTAAAGAGTTTAGATATTTCCAAGTTTTTTTGCTTATTCCTCTTAATACCCCATAAAACTCTAAGTTTTCATACTTCTGTGAAGCTAAAAATACATTTTTCACAGTTTGCATAGGAACGGATGTTGAGAATAAATAGAAAATTAGGTTTTTCTTTTCTGGTTTTCCTTCAAGTTTTAAACGAATATCAAGCCAGTTCTTACCATAGATGTTTTCTAAAAGCTTTAGGTTTACATTCTCTCCAAGTTTTTTGTATTCTGAAACATCAGCCTTATTTTCTGTGAGGCTTTTAAACTTTCCTACCTCCTTTAAATTTTCTGGTTTAACCATTAACATCTCCTCATCCACCTTTTGTTTCTTCTCCGTCAGTTCCTTAAAGTTTTTCTCTACTTCTTGGATATTTGTTTTGTTTTCCTCTACATACTTCTGTTCCTCGTCTGTTAAAGCAAAAGCGGATACACATATTCCAAAGATTAAGGAAATTGAAATCCTAAACAGCAATTTCTAATCCTCCAGATAGTCCAGATGTTTTCCTCTTTTGATGGATATTTTTTGAACCAGCTCCATTTGGGTGGAAAGTCTCCAATCGGGATTGCATCCCAAGCCACAGGGTAGGAAAGATTAAGCCAGTATTGGCTCTTAACAATAACTGGAAAGAATTTAGGTTGACATGCTACATCAGAAGGGATAGGAAAACCGCTTGAAAAATTACTTGCCCATCCAAGACCAGATACTTCTTTATAGACTTTGAGTTGCAGGCTTTCATGAAGCAGGTCTATTAGCTTTACAGCCGTTAAGGCACTTTCTACAACACTATCCTTACCTCTGGTTGTGGTGGTGTTGGGTTGTATTGCCCCCCAACAACCAGCACAATAGAAAAGTCCATTTCTAACCGTTTCAAATGTATCTACATTTGAAGGAAAAACTACTGAACTTGAAACACAATCAGCAAGACATAGAACCTGTGCTATTGGATTTGCAAATAGTAATTTCCAAGGTTGGGCAATCATAGCCAGTTCATCATCCCATAGTAAAGGGTTTATCTCTGATAAACCGGTAGGAATAATATCAAACTCTAAATCATGCATAGTGCAGAGGTTATCAAATGTTATATTTAGAACGCCAAAAACAGGGTATTTTATGTAATGTGCGTTGGTTTTAGCCCCTTTCTTGCCTAAATTTGTTCCATCCTTTTTCTGAACAGAGAATTTATCTCTCGTAGAACCAAAACAAATAAAATCCCATGCTTTGTTTGGTGTCTCTATGAAGGCAATGGGTTCTGCAAGCTGAAGTTTTACTCCAACTTTTATAGCTCCAGATGTAGAACATACACAAGTTCCTTTAAACTCTATCGTGTCTGCAAAGAAAGACCAGTCAACCGTTGAAATCGGATTAATACAAGGTGGTGTAGCGGCTAAACTTATACTAAAGCTACTTATTAGTGTCATCAACACTTTTCTTATCATTTGGAAACCCCTTTTCCAAAATTACAAGCTTGTCCTGATACTGATAAACAATAGAAGGTATGGACTTAACCTTTAAACTTGAAAGCACTTTAGGAAAACCAGCATAAATCCTTAAGTCTGGATATTTCTTTTGCAAATCAAGAATATTTCCTTGAGTTATCAGATAAACAGCATTGGTTTTTTTATTCCAATCTAAAAAATAAGGAAGCATATAGTCTGCAAGGATTACATAGGTGTTATGCAGTTTAATTTCTTTCAAAACATTTATTTTTGTTCCTTTTTTCGCTATGAGTTTTCCTTCTATTATTATGTCGTTAGGAACTGTGTATATTATCTTTTCATATCTAACATTATCTCTTTTGTTAACAGGTAGATTGACATCTACCTGTGCAGCTGCATGTATTTTTCGCTGGATATATTCTCTGGAGAATTTAGGTGGTTTGGCATTTTTCTTTATGTATTCAATAATGTCTTCCTCTTCAATTTGATAGACCTTTCCGAAAGTTCCCAAATTTTCCAGTGAATAGCCAAAACCTATTAAGCCCAGTGATAAAAATATAGATATTATCTTCCTCATATTATAAAGATTATTATGATTTATACTGATTTTTCCACATCAAAAAACCAGAAAATTGCAATTAATTGCAAATATTGTTGACAAAATCAGGAAAAAGTATATTAATAGTATTACATTGCATTACAAGGAGTGTGAAATGGCGAAGAAAAAAGCAGTAAAAAAAGCAGTTGCAGGTCTTGGTATGGAGAAGGAAACATCTATTTCTTTAAGAATTGACAAACAAACAAAGGAAGAATTTAAAAGAACCGTAGAAGAAATGGGGTTGGATATGACCTCTGCTATAAAACTGTATATAAAGAAGGTAATAAGGGAAAAAAGAATACCTTTTGAGGTGGAAGGATGAGAAAGCTAATTTTGGCTTTAGTAGTTGCAGGTTTGTCCACTTCTTGTTATATGGCGGCAGAGACTACCCAGAGAAGCGTAGATGCTGGTAGGTTGACAATGAAACAAACTACTATGACAGCAAAGGGAGCAACAGCTGGAGCTGTGGCTGGAGCTGTTGCAAACATAATGTTAGTTCCGATAGCAAACTCTGTTGAAAAAGCAAACATAAGAGCCTTGGCTTTTTACTGCGAAATGGAAAATCCAGCAGATAAGAAAGAATATAAAAACTGCGTTGAGTGGGGACAGGCACACTGGAACATGGCAAAGCAGTTTAATAAGCATTTGTATTACGGCAAGTGCCACAATAAGTTTTTAGGCTTTTCAAGAGGACTGCTTAAATGTTGGGATGAGGCTTTTGATTATGCAAAAATCATAGGCAAAGATTTAGAAAAGGCGGTATATCAGCTTAAGTATGATTATAAATATTCACACTGTATGCCGTGGAGGATAGAAAGCGAAAAACCGGAAGAACTGTATCAAAAACATCTGGAGTGCAAAAAAGAGGCAAGAGAAGAAGCAACAGAATTTGTTAAAGACATAAAAGATGAAATAGATGAATATTTAGCAAAGAGGTAATAGTCATGAAGTTTAGACAGCTTGTATTAGGATTTGTGCTTCTATACCTGTCAATACTTGGATTGTATGCAGGGCTAACATCAGACCAGAAAAGCTATTTCGTTATTGGCAGTTCTGTGTTTCTGGGATTTTTGGCAATTGCTTACCTGGTCGCAGACCTGAAAAACTACTCCAAATACACTAAAGGCGGTGTTTTAAGAGTAAGCGAAGGTCTTGGTAGAGGTCTAATAGCAGTGATAGGCATAGCTTTAGGGATATTCATTTTCATAAAAGGTTCTGGTTTTCCTGCTTTTACCGCATTTGTCTTGCTGTTCACTCTGTCAATAGCCTATGTGTTCACAACACCAGAACCGGGTATATACAAAAACGGTAAATATCTTGGAAAAGTAATAAAAGGGAACATAAAGGTTAGCAACAACATATCACTTGGAGAAAGCAAAGCATTAAAAACAATTGGAGCAATGAGCATCTTAAAAAACGGAGAAGAACTTGCCAAAATAGCTCTAACAGCAGAAGGAATGATGGAGTTAAAACCAGAAAAGCTTAAAGAAATATTCCCAGAAATAAGAGGAAACATAGAAACATTTGGAAGTAAGAGTGTTTTCAAAATAGGGGATTTTACTGTTGAGTATGATTTCGCTAAAGGATATACTTCTTCTTATTATGACGAAGATAAAAATACAACTTTGGATGATTGCACTTTAAGTCCCAATTATACTTTCTGTGCTGGGAATATTCATAAACATCATTAATTTTAAAGAACTTTCCAGACTGCATTTCTATCTACTTCAATATCTGCTATTGGATGTCCTACTATCATCCCATTTTCTTCAAGTTTTACATAGGTAAACAGTTTTATCAAAGGTTTTTTGTATAGTTCCTTTATAAACTGATAAGGGACTGTAATCTGTTTATCATCAAAGATTAAAATTCTGTAATCTTCCCCAAGAGGTGCTATTGAAAAGTTTATCTCGTTTTGAGGTGTGAATTCTTCAAAGCCTATTTCAAAATGGTCATCATGTTCTATGATAATCATATCAGGTTAAACACCTCCTCTGGATTTACTTTGATAGTTGCAAATTCAGCCCCTACATTTCCATCAGAAAGAGTAATAGTTAACATTGGTATTTGAAACAAGGTCTTAAAAACTTTTCTATCAAGTTCTATTCCTTGATTTTCTGTTATAATCAAAGTTCTATCTGAAAGCGGAAATATATTTCCATTTGCCTCAAAAAAGCTTTTCATCTTTTCTAAAAGCTCATAAGGATTTTCTGTAATTATGTTTAGGATTACTCTATCGGATAAAATTATTACCTCACTCTTTAAATCCATTTTACTGCTCCTTTATACAGTTTAATATAGCTTTCCAAACTTCATTTAAGTTATCGGTTTGGCTATATATAACACCACACATAGTTTTTATTTTAAGTCCGTTGCCGTAAGGTTCATATATGGCAAAGTATTTTCCTGTAAAGTAATTAGCTTTATATACTTTGTTTCCTATCTCTAAATATCCTCCCACCATACCATAGAAAGGTGGATTTATATGTTCTTCTATTTTTAGCATACCTACCCTCTTATCATTTAGATAAGCATCACAAAATCTCTGGGCAAACTTGCCATACTTGTTGGTAATGATATTTTCTGCACAATTACCTACTACCAATTCTTGAGATATTGCTAATGAGAGAAAAGTTAATAGAATAAATGTGATAGTTCTCACTTGTTCCCTCCTACTGGTTTCCACCATCCTGTTTTTTCACCAATCCAGTCCAAGACTGGTTCAGTAAAGTTGTTATAAATGTCATCTCCCCATTTATTGTTTATAGCTGTTCCTATTGCCCAGCCTCCCACTGCCGCAAGAGGAACTGTCGTTGCCGCCATTGCTACACCAGCAGTAGTTCCAACAGGAATAGTTAATAACCTGCCTCCAGCTGCAAACTGTGCCCATCTACCCGTTCCCATTTCTGCTATTGGTTCAGCAGTTCTAATAGTTGTCCATACTTTTGAAGCTCCACTTTTCATTGTATCAAATGCTTGTTTAGCCCAAGGTGCATATTCCATAGCAGTTCCCAAAATAACACTTCCAGTTCCCACAGCCATTGCAGTTCCCCAAGCCCCATGCTCCTTTCCATAGTTAACTATGTTTTTTCCAAGCTCTATCGGATTTGTGGGGTCTTTTGTATATTGCTCCACTTCTCCAGTCCATTGAGGCTTACTGATAGGCTTTATATTCCCTTTTCCAGCATAAACACCATTTTCAATACTTGCTTGATTTGAACCAACATAAGCAAATCTGTCTCCAGCTTCAGCTTGAAGGTTCTGGTATGGACTAACACCTGCCATATTTCTTAGTGTATTTATCCCTTCGTAGTGCTGATTAAAATGAGTAGCTATGTTAACTGCGGCATTATCTACCTGACCCTGAACCATATTTAGGAAAGCCTGCTTTTGAGTGAAAAATTTTGATACCCCTGGAGATACATCTGTCATCCCTTGCATTTCCATAACATAAGCAGTATAGGCTTTTGACAAATTATCTAAAAATGGCTTGTCATTATTAGCCACAGCTGTAAGAATTCTATCCATCATCATAGTTTCTTTCTGCTTATCTATATGTCCTCCATTCATCCATCTAATAAATCCTATTAGGTTATTTGTATTTAAACTTCCAAGCTCCGTTTGTGTTTGATTAAATGCCCTATTAATTTGTGCTGTAATCTGTTCTGCTTTTTGCCAATTCTCATGGAACTGTTGTAAGTCTTGATAAGAAACATCCTGAAGTTCCGCTCCTTTTTCTTGTTTTACCCTGTTGAAATATGCATTATGACTTGTTGTATATGATAAAGCTGTATCTTGAACAATTTGATAGGACTTATTATCTGCATATTGAGTAGCTTCTTTCCAAGCCTCTGTTTCCTCAAAATTTTCAATTCCTTTAGCACCAACAGAACCATCTGCTTTAAATTTAGATAGAACACTTTTAAATACATCTTTAACGGTATTAATATCCAACTTACCGCCGTTTTTAGCAGCTGCTGCACTTAACCCTGTCGTAAATTCTGCAACAAACTGATTAGCTTTATCTTTTGATAGTCCATATTCTTCCGTTAGTGTATCTCTTAACTCTTTTGCATCTGTAAAGGCTTCTTTTACTTCTGCCCTATTATCAAATGAAGCTCTATCCTCTATACCCGTTCCAGATGTGTAGTCTTTTAAAAACTGCTCTGTTATAGCAGATGTAGATTGATAAGCTTTTTGATATGTCTGGCTATTACCCCAGACTGCGTTCCAAGCAGTTGATATAACATCGTTTCTGGATTGAGAAAATGTTGTTTGCAGGTTTGCTTGCATCATATCTGATTTTATTCCCGTATTAAATTCAGCGGCTACCAAGTTTCCTTGTGCATCATATTTAAGACCAAGAGTTCCATAGTCTCTTTCTATGATTTGTGCTGGTGAAGTCATAGCTCCAGTATTTAGCATATTCATTACATTTCCACCAGAGGCATTCCAAGCAGCCATACCTCTACCACCTGAGTGTGTAAGTCCATATAAAGCTTGTGCTGTTGTTGTCTGAACAGCCCCTCCAATGCCAAGTTGACTTTCTAAAATAGAATGTGCATTATAAGCACCTAAACTGCTATATAACCCGCCTAAATTTGTATTTTCTTTATACATCCAAGTTCCTGCATTGGATAACGCCTCTACTGGAGATTGACCAGCACCCATATTTGCCATAAGCTCTCTGCTGTCTCTTGTCATATTTCTTGTTATGTTTGCAGCTCCAGCTTCCTGTCCTACAAATTGACTTCCCATAGAACCTACTAATGCACTAATTCCATGAACTCCTGCCTCAAAACCCTTTAATAGCATCCAAGCCCAAAGTGGAGTTGACATTGCGGCAAATCCAGCAATTGCAGGATAAAAATCTGCCTGTTCCAACAAGAACCCATAGTCTCCAAGTGTAATACCCTGAAGTCCAACAGAATTAAGCCAAGCTATTGTTTTATTTATAGCTTGTAGTTTTATCATTCCATCTATTATTGCTAAAATCGGAATAAAAAGATAAACCCATACTATCACCTTAAGGTATCCAATAGCTGGCTGGACACCCCCGAAAGAAACAAGTGGTATAAACAATAAGATTATTAAAAACGGAAACAGAATTACAAAGAATGCCTCAAGGAAGCCTTGCATAAATGGAATAACCTTTTTAGCCCATAAGAACATTGCTTTACCCATAAGCTTTGCCTGTTCTTCAGCCCTACCGACAGCATATCCAGCAAGTAGTCTATTATTCATGTCATCGGCAAGACCAGAAGTAAAATAGCTTTCCTTTATCATATTGATAATTCCTGACTGGGTAATTATCTGGTTAAATGACATGCTTGCATTAGTCATTGCATTGATACTATCAACCATACGAACAGTCATATAGTCTGCAAAGCCAAAGAGTTGTGGTGTAGTAGCTCCAGTATTTACAAAATCATTCCAATCAGGAACGAGTTTATTGTCATAAAAATCATCACAAGTCCAAGTAGTGCCGTTATAACTCATAAGGAAAGAATTATCTACTCTTAAATCTGCTAACAGGTTATTGCTTTTTCTAAGATTATCTATTTCCGTTGCACTTAAGGTTGACACATAAGGAAAGAAACACTGTTCTATATAAGCTTGCATTTCATAAACAGCATTAAATTTTGTTTGAACAAGCCGTGGGTCTATTTTTAGCCCCATCTTTAAATAGTCAAACATTCCAGCAAAGCCCATTCTGGAATAATCAACGCCTGCCACATAACTACCAGTTCCCGGTCCCCAGACAACAACAGTTCCAGTATGAAAAGCATTATCTATTAGGTTTGTAAGTTTATAAGAAAATCCACTTGCCATTGAAGCAATAAAACCCACTCCAAAAGGCACATTATCCACAACATAAGTTCTATCAAGCTTTGTATCTATGATGGTAAGCCGAACAACAGGCATAAAGAATATCTGGAAAAGAACATAGGTCATCAAGAAATGATATATCCAGATGGAAAACCGACCCTTGAAAGCAGAAGCAAGAATGGCAAAAATCAGCCCCCATACAGCTGTGATTTTTATAACAGTTCCTATAAAACTATCACCCAGTATTAAAACCAGATACTTATATACCTGTGATAAGGTTTCTATGTTCCCAACTGTATAAAGGTCTAAATCAATAGCCATTTTTTTACCTCATAAACAGATATGCTGTTTGTCCAAATTTATCAACAAAACCTTTCTCTACTGCTGATTTGATACTCCTATATGTCTGGGAAGCCACCTGTATAGTTATGTAGTTAGACTGAATATTCTTTTGAATATAATCATCTATCTGTGCTTTTACTTTTGTAATGTTTTGCTGGGCACCTGCCAAGTCTTTAGGCATATCTTTATTTGTAAAGTATCTCCCGATTGAAGATAAAGAAGCATAGGCATTATCAATTAATACTTTCAACATCATTGATGATATTAACTCTGAAACTCCATAAAGAGCAGAATTATACTGTGAAGTAAAACCTTGTTTTTTCAGTATTGCCAAATAGTTTATAACCTCTGGAAAGTTTGGCAAAGGCACAGATTTTATCCATTGAGCATCATCAGGATTTGCCATAAAAGTTCCATCAATAATGTCATCAACTATTCCATCTATTCTATTAACTATTTTTTGTCTTAGACCTTCTGGTATGTCTTTATTAGAAACTTCAACACCACCATTGCATTTAAAAGTTCCTATGTTTGTGTCATATCCCCAGTTGCAGTGATATATTTGCATTGTAGCTCCGTTAATAATATCTTGCAGATTGTTTGTAAGTGGTGGATAGTAAACCACCTTGATTTTGGCATTTTTCAAGCAAGATGTATCTGTGCAGTCATTACCAGCTGTATCTACCGCTCTCCATTCTAAAACACCAAATAGTGAAGCTACTAAATCAGCTGTTTCTGTATCTGTCCATCCACCTTCATACAAAGGACCATAAGGTATAGTCCCAAAGAATTTTTTAATTTCCCCTGTGGTTTTTATTAGGTCAATAAACTCCTTTTGTGCAGCTTCAAAAGAGGATACACTACCAGAAGCCACACCTTTGCCCTGTGCATTAGTTCTACCGCTTTCCCATATAGAACTTCCCAAGTTTTTACCAATTTGTGTTCCAATCATACAGCTGTTTGATATAAGCTGTTGAAACATTCTTGCCCATTCGTTCAGTTTTTGGAATGCATCTCCTATACCGGGTAGTGAATAAACAAGCCCTATCATTATTCCCCAAGCAACACTTGTTCCCGCTTGGCTTAACATATCCCCAAAAGTATTTAAGTTAAGCATAGATAACATTCCTGCATCAAAATCTGCTCCAGAACAGCTGAATGTTGCTTGCGGTGGTCTTAAACTCAATACAGGTCTATTGAGAAGGTCATTTCTAAGCCTAAATGAATATGAACCAAGTGTATATGTGTTAGTAGTAGGGGACTTTATCTCTCCCGGTGGTAGATAATAGGAACTGCCTACAATCTTATCTAAAGTTGCATTTATATCCGCCTTTGTGGGTGCTATTAATAAAGAAGCAAAAGCTAAAGAAGCTATCAGTTTTTTCATTTTACTTCACCTCGTTAACTACATTTCTTGAAAAGTAAAAGTTTAATTCTGAACCCTTTATTTCTCCTTCAAGAATTAGAAACTGTGTAATCATTGAAAGTATAGTATCAGCTGTCATAAGACCCACACCTACGACAGATTGTTTAACTGTTCCATCTTTCTTTTCCAATACTGCCACAACAGTAGGAACTCTGGTTATCCCATATTGTTTAGCAAGCTGTGGATTGTAAACCTGCTTTATCGGCAGGTCAATCATATTCCCATCTACATTGACAGCTCTCATTGTTATGCCATATATCTGTCTTAAACCAAGCAGTATCGGTAATTCCTGCTGGCAAACTTTACACTTTCCGCTATAAAAAATGATTAAACCAAATCTGTTCTTAAGTCTTTTAATAGCCTTAGCTATTAGGTGTTTCCTGTAATCATTGAAGTAAAGTTTTGAGGCAAGCTCACTTTCAGGGTATCCACGAATAGGATAAACCTGTGGTCCTTTAGCTAAATATGCTTCCCTTAATGCAAAACCTATTTTTTGTAGATGTTGAAAATATTGATACTGCCAAGCTAAAAACTTTTCTGCTGTTTCTCTATTTGGATTTAGTAAGAACTCTTTTACTGGCTGTGGTGCATCAGGTCTAACTGGGAAAACAAATTTATCTTCTTTTTTCTTCTTTACAACTTGTTGTGGTTGCGGCTTGGGTTTTGGTTTTTCTACTTTCTTCGGCTTTTCTTTTTTCTTTTCCTTTGGCTTTTCAATCTTTTTCTCTACTTTCTTAACAGTTTCCTTTTTCGGTTTCTCTGGGTCTTCATAGAAAAACCAGCCTTTATCTGGCTTGTCAAAAGCAAGTGCAGAACCTATAAGAAAGCAAACAAGCAGTAAAACCCTCATACTAAAATTATTATCCTCCCTTCTATTCTTTTTCAACGAAAAGAAATCAAAAACTTGCAATTAATTGCATGTTTATCCAGTGATACAACTCCCTATATGCCAACTTTCTCAAAAACACTACTTCCCTCTCGCTTTTATTCCCAACTCTTATTCCGTATCTATCTTTGCCTCTAAAAAACACTATGTATCCTTCAGGTGTTTCTATTACCTCATTATTTTCCCCGATAAGACCAAAGAAAGCTCCCTCCAGTAGTGCCAAAAATCTCTCTACAGCTGTAGTGGTCGCTTTTTTACCGTTCACATTTACGGTTAGCTTCGGAAGTGTTTCATTACCTATAATTTCTTTCTCAAGTTTTAATTCTATAAATGCTGTAATATTTCCAGCTTTATCAATTATTTCCAATCTTTTCAATGCCATAGCTCACTTCTCCCCATCTTTCTAATAAGTCTTGTGGTATGCAATCTTTTTTAAGGAAATAAACACTCTTAAAGGTTTTTTCTCCAACTTTCACATCCCACAAACCTAAATCACTATCAGGATTAAGCTCTATGCAGTTTGATAACTTTTTCGGAATGATATACGCAATAGTGTGAACTCCCTTTCTGTCAGGTTCTTCTGATAAAGGTATTGCTGGTTCTTTATCTTTAATAGTTCTGACTAAACTTCTATTAAAAGCATGTGCTAAAACTACCACATAAGGAAAGTCTGACCTGTGCCAGCCATCATATTTCCCAGTATCAAAAATATCGTTGATGTTTAGCTTTCTGATAGTTTCTTCAAAGAATTTATCCAGAGGATAATCAGCTCCTTTCAGTTCCTCCAGTGTAGCTTCCATATCTTTTTGTTTTACCAGCTCCCATATATCCTTATCTTTAGGTATCCTGATACCAAACTTTTCAGACAGAAATGTCATTGTTGACTTATTAACTACTTCCTGATTTAAACCTGCACTTGTCCACTTGCAGGTCTTTTTTTTCTTTTTTGGTTTTTCATTCTCATCATCCAAAGGTGAAGGCACATAAAAAGGTTCTTTGCATTCATACCTGTAAAGTCTTATTTTTCCTATATCGTGCAGTAGCCCTGCCAAAAATCCTTCTTTTTGCTTTTCCTCTGGTGCTTGTTGTTTTATCAACTCATTTACTACCTTTTTGGCAACTGAATAAGAATGTTCAAACAATCCAAACCTTTCTGGATTATGGTGCAAAATAGAAGCTGGAACAGGATTGGCAAGCAAAATAGATAGGACTTTGTCTATGTCTTTATCTTTAAATGGATTGTAAAAATATTTGGCTTTTAATAAAACAAACAGCTCCTCTATGCTTTTCCTGTTTCGGTAAACAAATAACACTAAAACTAAAACCAAGCTAAAAACTATTAGCCAGAAAGATTTATGGACTACTGCATAAAACACCCCAAAAGCAAAAACATACTTAGCTAAAAAAGCCTGTAATTTTGCATCCAAAGAAACTTTTATATTTTTCCCACCATTTTTTACCAAATCAACGATAATATTGGCTTTTTCCTCTGTTGAAAGTTTCTGATTTGAAGCCTTGTATGCATTATAAGCCATCATGTATCCTGTATCATAAAACTTTTGCCCTTCAGGTAGAACTTTCATTAAAGAGTTCCTCAGGTTATACATATCCAGAAGGGAGCTTCTGTCCACAGCTGAAGTAAGCCAGTCAAGAATAACCGCAAACAGAATTACAACTATTAAGAAGCCTAAAAAGAAGTTTTCACTCTCTTTACTACTTTGCTTCTTTGCCCCAAACATCTTTAAGAACCTCTTTTGTTATATCCTTGCCTCCAGATAATACAGCTCCTTTCATAAATATGGTTTTGCAGTGATACCTATATGGGTTATTTAACACAGCTCTTAATCTTTTCATCAGTATATCAGCCTTTTCTCTGGTCATACTATCACTGCTTACCAAACTTTTATTCATATCAAGAGAGTAAAAGACTGCTAATTTCTCTATTATCTTTGGTGCATCTATATAGCATACATCAATAGGTTCAGTAGCCTGTTTGTAGTTGTCAAATATAATTTTTGCTATAAGCCCTATCGCAACTACAAATATCGCTATCCACATCAGATTTTTTTCTTTCATGCCTATCCCCCTACTTCTTCTTATAGGCTTCTACAAGTTGTTTTAGCTGGAGTGATATGTTTTTTTGTTTTTCTGTTGCTTCTATAACCTTTTCTTTGCTGACGAACCCAAGTTCAGTAGCTATTTCTCCAAATAGCTTACCCTTATATTTTGGATGATTGGATTGAAGCCATAAAATTAGCTGTTTTTGTTCTCCAGTAATGTATCCAAGTTTTTCCAGTATCTCCCCTATCGGCATTCTTTTAGCCAGTGTTTCCAGAACAAGCTCATAGTTTTTCAATTCTTCCAATAATTCGGTTCTAACTCTTCTTTCAGCATCGTTCGTCGTAAATGTCCAGTATGAGTATCTGTCAACTATTAACCTACCTACAACAGTTCCCAGAACAGAGTTTCTTATGATTAACTCCGAAAACTTCCCTGGAACGGTAGTAAGAGATAGTATCAGTTCCTTTTCAAAATCAGATACAGGAAGCCTTTTTTCACTCTTTGCATCCTCAATATCCTGTTCCGAAGGCTTTAGTATCATAAGATGTGCAGAGTTTGCATATATTGCCCTTGTCGCTGGAGAAGCAAGCAAGTCCTCTATTTTCTGTGTAATAACTACAAGAGAACAACCATACTTTCTAAATCTTCTTGCAGCTGTTTCAAGGAAATATCCAGCTTTGCTCTCTCTTAAAATTGACCACGCCTCGTCAACGACAAGGAATTTTCTTGAGTAGTCTTTCCTTAAATGTGCAAGGAAAAATTCTCTAAATATCCGTAGTATTAATGAATAAAGAATAGCCTGTTTTAGCCTTGGGTCTTTGTTTTCTATCTGTTCAAGTTCTAATACAACATAATCCTTTGAATAGTGGATATTATTTTCACCATTGAAATATCTTGCATAATGCCCATGTGAAAACTCATACAAGGCTTGAGATAGTTTTTGTGGAATATTGTCTCCAGTATCATCTTCAAGTTTTTGCAGTTCCTCAACTACTTCTTTCAGACCTGTTTTGTTGCCGTAGCTTTTATAAGCATTTGTAATAGCCCTTGCTATGAATGAACAATATCTTGCCATTAAGTTATCTTCATTTGATATGAGAGCTTCAGGATTTAAATCTAAACCTGCAAGTAGTCCGACAAATGGGATTAATACGGCAAGTTCATCTTCATGGATATTTCCTTTTTCATCTTCAATAATATGAGTAAATGGATTAAAACAAGGGTTTCTCTCATCATCAAGTTCTATATACTCACCACCTAAAAGACTACAAAGTGGTTTATAGGACCATCCTATATCTATAACTCTTATTTTTCTACCAGCTGACAGATTAAGCACGTGGAAGTCATTTTCCGAGAAAGATTTACCACCACCAGAAGCGGCTATCTTTACGATATTGAAATTTGTGTCTGAATGAAAAGGGTCAAATCCCCAAAGGCTGTATTTCCTATCCAGATATAGAGTTATTGGTCTTTTAGAACCTAAACTTGTCCCTTGAAATGGCATTAAGGAAGCTATATTTGCATCAAACAAAGTGGAATAGTTAATAAAAAATTCTTCTCTTTCTTTTATCTGGTTTAAGGGTAAACATTCCATCAATACATTGAAAAGTGAGGCATCTATTTCCCTTGCAAGCTTAAATTTCTTTGAAACAAATCTTTGAACAGCTCCAGAGGCTATATCATCTAAATGCTCTGGGTTATCTGCACTTATAAACAGATACATGGAAGCACTATAAGGAACTTTACCATCTTCTATAACTTCTTTTATATACTTGGCATACTCTCCCCTTCTTTTTATCTTTGGTATCCATCTTGCAAACTCTGATTTTTCAGCTTGGTCTTGCATTTGAATAGCTTTTGCGGTTATTTTCGTTTGCCTTTTTTCTATATCTTCTACCTTGACCTGCATACACATGAAAAAATCAGTGGGTATAATCGGACTTGGATTAGTATCATCATAAGGAAACAAAATATTGGAAAATTTCCACAATGTCATTTCATTTGGATACTGGCTAAACCAGAAGCCTCTCCAGTATTTCTTTTTCTCATCATTTGCAACCTCTAAATCACTTTCCAGCCCACCTACAAGCCGTAGTGTTGTGTTTCTGTCAAGAACCTGTCTATTAAAATCAAGCCCCTTTTGATATTTAATAGCTCCTTGAAGTTCTGGATTTAATATCTCTTTGTAAATTGCAAGCATCATATCAGCATTTGCAAAATCGCATCCGAAACCTTCTGCCCTTATTGCTTCCCTTATTCTGTTTGCAAGTTTCCTTATTCTCCTGAATTGTATCCTAACCACATCAGGATTATCGCTTTCAAAAGGAATATGAACCGACATGATGTTGTATATTATCCTTGGCTTTGCCTCTACATCTTCCCAAAAGCTATTATTTACAGCATTTAGCAGGTATTCTTTTCTTTTTTTGATTATATACTTCAGAATACCGGGGTTATCTATATCTACATTTTCAGCACTATGCTCCTGTTCCCAATAATCCAAAAACGGCTTTATGTTTGAAGATGAAAAAGCCATAAAGTTTATTACCGTTCCGTCTGGATAATCATGGTTCAAGAATGTCTCAAAGGCTTCTTCCTGTCTTTGCCCAAGAAAAGCTGGAAGTGTCAAGTAAAATGCAAAGCCAAAACCTTCTTTGGTCAGAAATATATTGTCTTTTTCTTCCAAAACAGAAATATAGTCTGCGGCTCTTACCCTGTTTCTTATCAAAGCATTAATTATTCTTCTTTCAGTTCCGTATTTTTCTAAATTTTCCCCTAAAAACAGCTCCTTGATTTTAGTTATCATCTTTTACCTCATCATCATAAATTTTTGTTCCATCAGGTAAAAGCCAACCGCCTTTTTTAACTATTACATAGATGTATCTACCATCTACCAAGTTTCCGTTTTCATCCACATACGGCTGTATCCAGATTTTTGCTATTTTCGGCTGTATTCTAATAGGCTGTGCAAATGGTTTTTCCTTTATAACCCTAACCTTTATCTCTGCTTTTGGTTTCAAATTGCATTTAGGCTTTCCATCTTTGGAAATTTTTACTTCCCCATAACAACCTTCATAAAATACTCCTTCCTCTTTTTCCTCTGAAATTTCTTTTTCCTTCTCCCTATCTATCACTGTATCCTTCTGATTTCCAAGCAGATGTCTATCCTTATAAACCTTGTCAACAGGTGCACAAACTCCCCCTTTGTCTGTCCCTTCACATCGGAAGTTTTCATGTCCTATACCCAGTATAGAACTGCAACCTGTTAAGAATGGAACTACAAAGATTAATGCCAACACATGCCTTTTCATTTCAATGCCTCCTCAAGCTCTGGAATGTTTAAACCATTTATTTTGTGTCCCTGCATATCTATAAACAAAGGTGTCCCTCTAACTCCAAGTTTATTGGCAATTAAAATATGCCTTTTCAGCTTATCTTCCCCTTCTTTGCATTTAGACACCTGCAATTGATTGCCACTTTCCACCTTGTCATAGGCTTTCGCTGGGTCTTTTGAACAAAGAATTTTTACAGACTTATCATAAGCCTGTGGATGAATGTTTAGAGGAAATAGGAATAGATAAACTTCAACATCTTTGTTTTTCAGGTATTGATAAGCTTTCTTGCAGAAAGGACAATCAGGGTCAGCTACCATTATCAGCTTTTTAGTTCCTTTTCCAAACTTGAGTTTTACAGCTTCATCTAAAGGCACTTTTGAAACATCTACTTTGTCAAGTTCTCTATACTTCTTGGCAGTTATATTTTCTCCTGTTTTAGCATCTATCACATTTCCAATTATCAGGTATTTATTGTCCTTTGTGATATATCCCACTTCTTTTCTACCATCAGGAAACTGAATAACTATTTGAGATATATCCCCTAAATCCTTTTCCTCTACAATCTTTGCCCCTGTCTGCTCCAGAACCCCTGCAAAAGAAAAACTAAAACAAGCAAGCAAGCCTAAAATACTATTCTTCAAGAACATTCTCATCATCATATTCCACCTCAAAAGTGTAGGCTTTTCTGTCCTCATCTAATTCTTTTATCCCTGTGAATGTTATCCTTGTGTAAACCATCTTTCCATCTACTTCTTCTATAAGACTGTCTATCTTTTTCTCAAGGTCTTTAGGTGCAAACATCAAATATCTAACATCTCCAGATATTAGAGAAACGATAGGTTGTTTAAATTTTGTTGATTTAGTAATTTTTTCTATGTAGCCCTCTATGCTCTCTCCTTCATTAATGACTTTTGCATTCACATCTCCTTTAGGTTCTTTACCAAATGACACCCAAACCTCATCCAGATGTTTTTCTTCTTTCACTTCTACTTTTTTCCAAGCCATTTTAAAACCTCCTAAAGTTTTATTTGATTTTTACAATCTTTATCTGAAAAAAGTCTTTCATAAACATAAGCAGAATTTGGATAATACTCATCAATATCTGGTTCAAGACATTTACAATTAACTGTCTTATAACCAACCTTGGCTTTAGCCAGTGAACATATAAGCAGATAGTTTTCCATGCCACTGGTTGTAAAGGCTGTATCAGGTTTCACGATAAAAAGAAGTCCGTCATACTCCCCCTTTGGCTGTTTCTCAAAAGGTCTTATTCCTTCAACCTTTGCAAAGTAATTATCTGCTACCAACACTTTCTTTTTCTCCCCATCTATTACCATTTCTTGGCTTTTATACTCTGCACAACTACTTAAGAGGATTGCTAATAAGCTTATTATCTTTAGTTTTCTCAAGGCTTCCCCCAGATATAAGTATTGTTATCTTTCTACCGGGAGATACTTCAACTACTGGATACATCTGCTCTGCGATTTTCATGTAGAACTGTGCAAGTCTTGAAGCTGCACTCTGAAAACCACTTGCAAGTGCAACCTTTGTTGCATCCTGCGGATTTAGAGTTTGCGTGGTCCCTACTGGAGATATTTGTATTGTTGTTGATGTAGCGGCTATAGTTCTGGATAAACCTTCAAGAAGCCCTGCCATAAATGTTTTAGCTAAAACAGCTCCCTGCTTACTTACAACTCTGCCTCTCAAGCCTACTTTTCCGTCATCATCAAGAACCCATCCAGCAACCTTTTGCTCTAAAACATTTCCTTTCTTATCTATACAGGATAACTTTACAAGCCTGATATAAGCCCTTTCACTTGAGATTTCTCCGAAACCAGAACCTAAAAAGAAACATTCTTTTAGATTTAATTTTTTATTGTTTGCTATTATCTGCTTTGAAAGAGATACTATCAAAACTGGATGTGGATTATTCTGTCCATACTGGAATGTTGGAGCATCAAGACCTGTTAATGTAAGACCTTTTAAAAATCCAAGTGGAAGTTTTATTTTAACGGCTTTCTTTTCTTTCTTTTCTGTTTTGCTAACTTCTTTTTTATCTGTTTCTTCCTCTTTGTCTGGTTTAAATTCCTTTAAAGCTGGTGCTTTTTGTTGTTGTCCCTGTTGTCCCTGTTGCCCTTGCGGTTGACCATACTGAACTGGTGTTTGTGGTGGTGGTGGTGGAACTGAAGCAGATGGAGTGGTTTTAACTCTTTCCTCTATTTCCCTTTCTATTTCCTCACGGAGCATTTCTCTTTCCTGTTTTTGTTCTTGGAGTAGCTGGAGAATTTGCTTGTTTGTATCTTCCATTCTTTGCAGTCTTTCCTGAAGCTGATTTATTTTCATTTCCGTAATCGCTTTCCAGTCTTCCTCAACTTTCGGTGCTATGGTTTTTTCTCCCTCCTTCTTTGGCTGATACTGGGGAACTGATGTATTGTCAGCAAGCCCAAATATAACATTTGAAAAGAAAGAGAATATTACAAATAGAGATATTCCAGCAGTAATCGCCCCCAGAATAACCATTCTTTTTTTATTTAGCCTGTCCTCTATTGTCTCAACTTCTTCTTTTATTTCTTCCTTTTCTTCTACATTTTGACTATTTTTCTTCTCTTCCATAGCTGCACTCCCTTAAAAATTTGGAACTTACCCAGCCGTTTGGATTTAGGATTTTTAGCCATTTTCCTTTCTTAACAGTTCCAGATACAACAGCTCCTTTCTTCAGCCAAGCAAATACCTCATAGTTCATTCCCGGTCCCTTACGAACATTCAGATTAGCCGTTGTGCAGTATGTTTTTATATTGATACGCTTTGCCATTAACTCTCCAGCTTTAAGACCTTCCATCATAGAACTGTTAGCCCTTGTAATCTTCCCTGCCAGCTGTTTTTCAAGCTTTGCAACTTTATTCTCCAGATACCTTATCTTTGCCGACTGCAACTCATTTTCTTGCTTTAGCTTGATTATCATTCTTTTCATATCCTCTATTGACAGCGTTCCTGTCGCAATAATGGTTTCAGCATTTACAGACACAAAAAGCCCAAATCCTAAAATAGCTGTTGCCAACTTCCTCATTTTTCATCCCTCAAGTATTTTTTGATAATCTTGTCTTCATAGCTTTCTGGTATCTCATTAAAATACTCTCTGGTTGCCGCATAAAAGTGCATGAGATTTTGTTCCATAAGGATAGTTATTCCTGCTATTCTCCATATCCTTGAAAGAACCTGTGCCAACAGCCTTTCCGTTATAGGCTTTGCATCCTTTTTCTTTGGATAAATTTTTCCAAGCAATACTCCAAATTCATCACCTTGATATTCTTTCGTAATCTCAATAAAGTAGTTCTGTGTTTCAAGTGTTTGAACCTTTCTTTTTACCTCATAGTAGTCATCAAGCTGACCATTTATAGCCGCCTTCAATATGTTTATTAGCTTTTCCTCATAATCCTTTCCTTTTTCTATCTGTTTTACTTTCTCTTTCTTTGCCTTCTTCTTTTTTTCTTCCTCTATCTGTTTATCAACGATTTTCACTATTTGAGTAGGAATTATCTTTGGATTTAAAAGAAGTGCATAAACCTTTCCACTTTTTGTAGAAACCAACAAATCTGCTGGTTCTTTAGATGGAAGTAAAACAATAACCTTGTTTCCCTGTATTTTGGCTGACAGCTGTTGACTTGCAGAAATGGCTTTCTTTACCTTTTCAGGAAATTCTATTATGTTTGATACCTGATTAGAAACATCTAAAAGAAGTGGCTTTCCTTCATAAACCAGTTCTTTCGCAAAAGAAAAAGAAACTATAAACAAAGCCAGTATCAAAACCTTAAGGCTTCTCATATTTCCAGTCCTCCAGTGCTATAATTGACCCCGATGGTCTAAGTTTCACCTTCACAAGCACATCTTCATCTCTAACAAGAGTTGTCCCTATCCATCTTTTGATGTGCCCTTTAACCGAAACAACACCACCTTGAACTTTCCATGTGCTTTCGTAAGGGATAAATACTTGAACAATATCATTTTTCTTTATTTCTTCTGCTTCTCTTATTAGCCTTTCCCTTGCTTTTGGATTTTGGATAAATGTAAAGAGGATGTTTAGTCGGTTATCAATATCATTCTTTGAGAAGTTCATTAAAAGGTCTATGTAATATCTTCCCCATAAAAGCCTGTGGGTTTCGCTACCTGTTGCTATTTGAGTTCCTGTTGGTGGAATGGCTATAACAGCTGTCCTTTTAACCGCTAAATATAATACTGCTGTTAGTAGAAAAACTATAAGAACCGCTTGCAGAAAAACTACGAAAAGTAATATAGCATTTTTACGATAAAGCTCTGACCATCTCTCTATATATTTCATAATCAAAACTCCCCTTCGTTCATTATGCCTTTATTTCTTTTTCTGTCGGCGGGACTGCACCTTTTACAGAAGCAAGACCTGTTTTATAGAAAATTAGATGTAGAAAGTTTCTTGGTTTTCCTTTCCTGAAGTGATAATAAGCAAATCCTGTTGCAGGTCCTACAATTGCCCCAATGAAAGGATTAAAAGAGACAAAGGCAATCATAAAGGCGGTTGCCGATATGAGAAATATATCTATTGGGATAAAGACGACCTCGGGAAGGTCGTCAATATATTTTGGTATTGGATATACTTTTCTTCCTTCTGCTTTGCCTTCCATGCCTGAACATGCCTCCTTCTAAAATTACCATCCTGACGGTGTTGAAAATGAACTGCTACCAACATTGAAGAACATACCAACTAAACCAACAGCTCCACCTATCACTACCGCCAGAATTAAAGCATAAACAATAGGTTTTGCACTATGCGAAAAAGCTGCGATTATTAAACCAATTACAAATATCAATAGAGCAATAAACTTACCTAAGTTCCCCTGTATCCAGTTTTTCGTTAGTGTGTAAAAGTTTCCCCAAGGGTCTGTAGTTTGAGCCATCGCTGGAGCTGAAGCTATAAATAAACCTAAACCTATCTTGACAGCATCAGACCTTGAAATCCTTGAAGTTTCTGCAACGATTTCTGCAATTTCATTAATAGTGTCAAGCCTTCCCTTAACCTCATCCCTGATTTTGATGATTTGTTTTTTCATCATAAACCTCCAGAGTGTATTTTTTTATATTTTTGCTATAAGTTTTTCGTTTTGCAACCATTGATAATCTAACTGCTTGCAATTGATTGCAAGTTTTAAGAAGCACATATATTGATAGGCTTTAAAAAAACTATAAAATAGGAAGAAAACTATTGCAGGAGGTTTGGGTTGATGGCAAGAAAACCTATAACATTCAAACACAGAGATGGAAACATCACTTTTCGTATTAATCGCAGTGAAGTAGAGATTGAAGGAACAACAGCATTTAAAAAAGGGAGTGAAGAGAAACAAGCATTTAAAGGTAAAATTAGAGTAAATCCCGAAGCTGTATTTGAAGCTTATAAGCTAACAAAACAAGCAGTTGAAGGACAGGAAATAGAAAATGGAAAAATAGTGTTTTTCAAAAATGGATTTAGAAGAATTCCTTACTTCACTATCGGAAAACCTGCAAATGTATCAGAAGGATTTATCAAAAGGAAAGGTGTATTCACACTTTTTGCAGAGAACCAGAGAGAAAATATGGCAAGCAGATTTATACTCACACTAAACGATTTAATTTCACTTCTTGGATTTTTAAAACAGATGCCTATGAGATTTAAAATCGGAGATGTAATTTTTGAAAGAAGAAATGGCAGATTTTCAATGATAAATCCTTTTTATGAGAATATTGAAGATACAGATATTGAAAGATTGAAAATTGCATTAAAACAATTCCTATCAGGAAAAGAAGATATAATACCTGCTTACATTGGAAATGAAGCCTCACTTTTCAAAAAAGATGGAAAATTCATTTTAAGAACTGATAGCAAGGATTTTGAAATTACTGAAGATGTAGCAAAAGATTTTTGGACATTTTTGAATTGAATATGAAGGGAAGGGACAGGGAAGCAACAAGGCTTTCCACTTGTCCCTATACTTTAAACTGCTTTTATATCAAGAAACTTTTTTACATATACTCCAACTCATCTAAAACTTTTTCAGATTTTTCTTTCTCACATAAGTGAGAATAAAAGCAGTATTTACACTTCCAATTTTCACTACCGCTTTGGATTTCATTGTAAATATCAACAACTTCCTTATTACCTTTCAAAATACTCACAGCTTCATCCAGAACTTTTAACATCTCTTGCTCAACTTCTGGGTCATAATCAACATCAAACTCTACAATCTCTCCAGATGATTTCAGTAGATATACTATCTTTGCTTTCTCCAAGCCAGTCATTCTCATATAAAAATGAGCCTGTAAAATATGATGGCTTGAAGGTAGATAGTCCTTTGTTGTCTTTCCATTTCTGTAAACCTTATCTGCTATAGTCTTAAACTCTACTATGAACTTTTCCCCTGTTTCTGGGTCAGTCATAATTCCATCAATATGACCTACAATCTGATAATCTCCATGTTTTCTAACAAATTCCTTTTCGGCTTCCTCTACAGGTAAGAAGCCCTGAAGCATCTCGTGCAAATTACTACCTATTGCTAAAATAGGCAGTTTTTCTTCATCAACTTGGGGTTCTTCTCCTAAAAATGACCATACAGCTTTAACAGGACACTGAGAAAGTTCTGAAACTCTTAACATTCCTTGATACTTGTTTTGTTCTTCCTTTGACTTTTCCAATAATGCCTTCTTTAACAATTCTTTTACACTGACCATAACACTTTACCTCCTTTGACTTTTTTCTTTGACTATTAGTTAAGAGAAATGGCTAACAAGCCTTTCTTTGTCTGTAAGAACATATAAGGTCCAACTTGAAAGGCTAAACAAATAAATCTTTGATACTCTTTTCTGCTCATGACATTCCTCCTTTGACTATATTATTTGAAGTTCTCTTAATAAAAACTTGGTTGCCTTTGACAATTCAAATTCAACATCAATACCCTTTAACTCATCTAAGACATAATCTCTTTTCCAACTTGGCAAATAAAACTGCGTATCCCTGTAATTAGCCAGAACCTCAACCTCTTGTAGGCTCTCCAGCTCTACTTCAGCTTCTTCTTTGATAAACTCGTAAACTATTCCGACTGGGTCAACTTTCCAGCCTTGATTTTCTTTGATTTGGAAAGCTATCTCTTTAACCACTCTGTTGTAATCAAGACCAGCTTCATTGATAATCTCCTCGGCTCTTTGAAAATCCCAACAAATGCCTCCAGTGTTCAGCTCTAACAATACATCTTCCATTAAAGATGTGCTTTCTAACACTACTCCCATGACCTTAAACCTCCTTTGACAATTCTCTTAAAAATTCTTCTAAATCTTCATCTTCTTTTTGATAAGCTGTTATCAGCTTTTCCATAACTTCTTTGTTTTGTATCTTTGACATAACAGCATTCCTATACTCTGGGTAAAAATACAGAACATAACACAATGCCCATTCAAGCCATTTAAGGAACTTACCATCAGCTTTGTAATTCAGCACTAATTTATCTTGCCAAGTAGTATCATCTTCCTTGTTCCAATACCTCAACTTAAGAGCAATAACACCTTTCCTTATCAAGTTTGCATCCCTTTCTACTCTCCATAAATGCTGATAATTCTTTTGCATGACTATACCTCCTTCCTTTGACATTGTTGAATAAACTTTGACTATGCTACTTTTTGATTAAGATTGGCTCTACTGATGATATACTCTGATGCTTTTTCAGCTTGATTAAAGGCTTTTATTAACTTTGCTCCAGATACTTCCTGAAGCCATCCTTTGATGTAAATAACTGAATTTTTAAACTTATCTTCTGGAATGTTTATATACCTTGCAGTTAGCAATAAGCTCCCTATTTCCGCAATAGCTTCTTCCATCTGTTTGTCAACTTTTCTATTCAACCTTTTCTCATGTTTTGTAGAATGGACTGCTTCATGTGCAAATGTCATTACATAGTCAATGTCATCTTTTATGTGCGGATACATTCCGATGACATCTTTATCTTGGCTATAAAATGAAGCTTCAAATTGTGCAGTTTCAATAATCCTTATTCCTTCTATCTGACAATAGTTCCTTAATGTAGATAACAATTCTTTGGTTCTGTTTGTTTCCTTTACAGGTTCATAAACAGGATTTCCATTCTCATCAACTACATCCAAAATTGGAAATAAGTAATAATACTTGAGTATTGGAACATCTTTGGTAATTATTATCTCATTACCTTCTTCATCCTTTTCTATGACCTCTATCTGCTGTGGCTTGAAGAATACAGCTATACTTGCTTTACTTCCCTTTTTCAATCTCCAGCCTTTTTTCTTATAAAGTTCCTTCAACTGATTGTTTGTCAGCCAGTAAGGACTTCCAGATAGAAGCAACCTGTTAATTCCTCTATACTCGTGCTTTGATATGAAATTCTTTGGATAAAGGTAAGGTGTTTCCCAGTCTTGACTTTCAATCTTATCAAATAATTCTAACACTTTGGTTTTAACTATCTCTGACACTTTCTTACCCATGACTATCTCCTCCTAACTTTGATTTTTAAACTTTGACAATAAGGGGAAGGGAAGGGCAGAACTGCCGCATCCCTATACTGACAACTGATTTTATTTAGAAGAAGCAACTGTTTTTGTATTATTGGATTTTTTGAAAACCTTATCTAACAACTGGCTTGCTTGTGCCATAGTCAACTTATCCAAGTCAACCTTATCCTTAATCTTTCCTTCGTCTATCAGCTTTTGGATAAGGTCTTTCTGCTTTTGAGTAGCTGGCTTATCTCCATTTGACTTTTTGCCATTACCATTTGAAACATGACCCATTTTTTCCATGAGAGGAACAAGGACTTTGTTTATAAAGTCCTCGCCGACGACCTCTTCAAGCAACCTTTTAGTTGCTCTGGTCTCGGCAGTTCCTAAAGCATCATGATAAATACGGATTTCTTTATCCCTGTTGCCTCTAATATCATCTTCTTCTGCATTACCTAATGCTTGAAACTCTAACATTGCTCCATTAGGCAACTGGATTTCACAGATAGCTTTAACTATGATTGGATTGACTGACAATACATCCTTCTTAATTCTAACTGTTCCACCAAGACCTGCGATACTTCTACTTAGCTGGTTAAGCATCGCAAGTGCAACGGGTCTGGTTATTTCCAGACGACCGTTGATTTTTACACAGGCATTTACATTTTCCTTAAGCACACTTGATAATCTCTCTCTGAGAGTATCAAAGCTAAACTCATTTGCAGGTGCAATACTCACCTCTTCTTTTACAGCTGGAGCTGGTTTTGTTTCAGGTTCTTCACCTAAAACTTCTTCAGCTGTAGTTTCTACAAGTTCAACTTCTGGTTCTAAAACCTCTTGATTTTTTTCTTCCATGACTTTTTCCTCCTTCTTTGACTTTTTAGTTTCTTTGATTTCTTCGTTTTTCTTTGACTTTCTTCTTGCCATGACAATTACCTCCTTTGATTAGTTGTCAAAAATTTTTTCTAATTGTTCAAACCTTTCCTGCCGTATGTTTAAATCCTCTTTAAAGTTTTCAACGGCAAGGAAGATTAGATAGAAAAAAACCAAGATTGACAAAATCATAAGAACTACATACTTCCACATGACATTCCTCCTTTGGCTTTGATTTACTTTGACAATACCTGCTCAATTCTTTTTTCCTGATAATCTTTCAAATCATTGGCATAGTCCATAACAGCTGAAAACAGAAGATAAACTATTACACCTGTGGTAATAGCTACAAATGACAATGCTTTTAACATGACTTTTTACCTCCTTTGACAATTTTTTCTTTGATTTTAAAAAGGAATGACATTTGTGTCATAAGGATATCCATGTTTTACAAGCTCATAATTAAGCTTTTGCTCAAGGATTTGAATTTCAGACTTTAACATTGATTTGAATGAATAAGACAAAAATTGGCTTTGTTGAAGTTCTTTGAGGGTTTCAATGGTTTGAAAAATTTTTTTAGGAACTTCAGGAAGATTATCCACAGAAATGTAATATGACTTATTTCCTGAAGCATCCTCCAAAACTTCTAACTCTGGGAAATATGGGTGATGATAATGTTTGTATTGACTTTGATGGTTTTGATTTGACTTTGATACCATGACACTGCCTCCTTTGACTGGTTTATCCCTGTTCAAAGAAACCCTTAAAAAAGGCAACTTCAAACAGGGACAACCAAGCCAAAGAAGGCTTTTTTAGGGGGGAGATAGGACTGTTTTTAACAAATGACATTTAAAATTGCAATTACTTGCAATAACTCTATAGCAAACTAAATAAACATTCTTTGACAAATAACAAATGACTTAACGAAACTGCCTATTCAATTACCAAGTAGCCAAGTCAACAATAACATTAATACAAAACCATAACCTTGTCAACCTAAAAGAAAATAAAAGCTATTAATAACCAAACCTTACAACCAGCCAAACCAAAAAACCTGAAAGAAAAAAATAACCAAACCTGACTGGCTATCAAAAACATCCGTTTTTGCTACCAAGTTAAATAACATTTAGGTTTAAAATAACCAAACCTAAAAAACCTAAGAACCTATTCTTAAGAAAAATAACAGTTGTGATTAAATAACAACCTGAAACCTAATAACCTAACTGCATTAAAAACCTAATTCCTATACAGCTGTTCTTTCAATTCAAGTTTAACTTTCATCAAGTTATCAGCACAGCTGTTTGCCATTTCCATTGAATATACACCCACACACTTTCCAAAGTCTATTCCCTTTTGTTCACATAGCCCCTTAGCTTGAATTTGCCCACAGGTTCTTATAGCCTCATCAACAGGAATTCCCTTTTTGTGATACAAATCAATTACACATCCCTTTAGCTGTGCCATAAGTCTATCACAATCCTTTTCCGTTATACCAAGTTCCGAAGCTGTGGCAATTGAAAAAATAGCAAGGCAAGATAAAATATACCGTTTCATAACAAACCTCCTGAATTAATTACAAAAATAAAAACCAAAATTTAAGTGCCAATATTTTCAATTTGCTATCTTCCTTACTATTAACCACTTCTAAAACTTCATTTTCTTTTAACACTACATAATCATCATCATATAAAGCCTTCTCGGAAAAAAGCCTATCCTGACTATAATCATCAAAAATTACTTCATAAACATAAAAAACTTTTCCAGATTTTAAGTCTCTCTTTTTCCCAACAAGATTAGCAACTAATATTTTCTTTAACTTTTTTCCGCCTCTAAACATCATCAGCCATTTTCAAATGAAACTATTTTAACTTTTCCATCTACAAGTGCCACATTAGCATCAAACTTTCTACCTGATTTAGATTTCAAGTTTGAAATTGGAATTGTTCTTCCATTTAAAAGACCAACAGCCTCCCTTTTAGAAAGTTTCTTGCCAAAGAATTCCTTCCATACAACCTGATTGCAGGACTTACAAACATACCTGTTTGAATACTCAAAAATTTCCCCTCCACAACTACATTTTCCAATAGGCTCGTTTTCAGGAAATTCCATTTTTGGTTTTCCATTCTCCAGACACAAAATAGCTTCAAAATTTTTTCCCGCTTTTGATTTAAAGCCTTTAACCTTTACCTTTTCACCTTTAAAAAGTTTCAGTGCTATATTTTTTGATATTTTCTTTCCTGATATTTCTTTCCAAACTACTGCCTTACAGGATTTACAGTAATAAGACTTATCAGCCTCTACTATTACTCCACCACACTTGCATTTAGCCAATGTATCTATCTGACTTTCATCAAATACAAGCTCTATCTTGCCTTCATCAGTAAGCTTTAAACCAGCTCCAAATTTTTTTCCAGATTTACCTTTTAAGCCTTCTACATAAACAGTAGTTCCTTGATATAAAAGCAAAGCTTCTTTTTCTTTGAGTTTTTTACTAAATACCTCTTTCCAGACTTTTAGATTACAGCTTCCACACTGATAATACTTGCCGTATTCAAAAACATCTCCCCCACATCTACACCTGCCGACCGGTTTTTGCTCCATCTGGATAGAAATACCCTTTACAGCTTCCACTTCTTTTTTTGTAAACTCTTTTATCTGGTTTAGAAAGTCCTCATATCCTTTCTTACCGAGTTTTTGAGTGTAAATCTGCTCCAGCTGTTGCTCCCATTTTGATGTCATCTTTGGAGATGCAAATTCTTTATCCTTGATTTTTTCTATGAGTGCAAAGCCCTTTTCTGTTGCAATTAAAGACTTGCCTTTGTTTTTGATATAGAACCTGTCCTTAAGTGTCTGTATTATCCCTGCCCTTGTTGCCCCTGTTCCAAGCTCCAGCTGTTTCATTTTGTTTAAAAGAGTGCTTTCGGTATAGTGAGCTGGTGGTTTTGTTTTATCTTCAATTACCCTTTGAGAGATTTTATGAACCATATCCCCTTTCTCCAGCTGTGGAAGTGGAGCTTCTATTTTGTCATCTTCATCTTCCCTGTCTATAGCTTTCCAACCAAGTGATAATTCCACTTTTCCTGAAGCTGTAAACTGATAACCATCTATATCCAATATTGCCTTTGTCGTTTCATATTCGTAAGGTGGCATAAAGACTGCTAAAAACCTATTCTTAATTAATTCATAAATCTTTAAATGGTCTTGATTTAAGCCTTCTTTCTTTGCTTTTTCTTCTGTTAAAAGGTTCATAGGAATAATCGCATAATGGTCTGTAAGTTTGGAACTGTCAAATACTCTTTTGCCTACTTTATCAACATTTTCAATAAGCTGTTCTTCACCAAGTTTTTTCAAAATATTTTTTACCAGGTCTTTTGTTGATGGATTTTCATCTAAGTGTTGAGCCTCAGTTCTCGGATAAGATATATACTTTGCTTCATACAGGTCTTGTGCAAGCATTAGGGTCTTTTGGGCTGTAAAACCAAACCTTTTATTCGCTGTCATCTGGAGAGTGGTAATAGAAAACAGTGGTGGTGCATATTTCTTGTGTTGCTTCTTTTCAATTTCTTTTACGACTGCTTTATCCTTGTCCTTTAAAGCCTTGAATATTTCCCAGATTTTGTTTTTATCTTCAAAGATAGTATCTTTCTCATTTAAGAGTTTAGCTTTGAATTTTTGACTATCTTTTTCAAATACAGCTTCCAACTGCCAGTAAGGTTTGGGTTTGAAATTTTTGATTTCTAAATCCCTTTCAACTATCAGTTTCAAAACAGGAGTTTGAACTCTACCTATGGACCATACAGAACCATCACCTACTATTACAGTTAAGGCTCTTGTTAGGTTTATACCAACGAGCCAATCGCTTTGTTGTCTTGCAAGCCCTGAATAAAACAGACTATCCCAGTTCTTAGCAGGCTTTCTTGCTTTTAATTCTCTTAATATCACATTTTTTGTGAGTGCTTCCGATGTCCAGAACCTATATGTCTTATCCCATCCATTCCAGCCTGAATAAAGTAAAATAAGCCTTGCGATTAATTCCCCTTCACGACCAGCGTCCGTATTTACAAAAATTTCATCTGCCTTTTTTACTAAAGACTTTACTATGTTGAATTGCTTATTTTTCCCTTTTGAAACTTTATATTCAAACTTTTCTGGAAGTATAGGAAGTGTTTCCAGTTTCCATTCTTTTGGTGCGATGGTATCATCTATTTCAAGTAGATGACCAACCGCCCAGGTGATTGTATATTCCCCAGCTTCTATGTATCCATCTTTTTTTTGAAATTTCGGCGATATAGCTTTGGCTGTATCAATTGCAACACTCGGCTTTTCAGCGATTATAAGTTTCACAATATCCCCCGAAAAAAAGTTTTTTATATTTTTAAAACCAATTGCGATTTTTTTCTACCTGAAAAAACCTAAACTATTGCAATTAATTGCAAGTTTTAATTACTGTTTTTTTTTACCTCGTCAAAATCTACGATTTCAACAACCACATCTGACACATCAAATCTATCTCTTAAAAACTGCCTTATATCTTCTAAAAAGTTAGTATCAAGCCAATCCTTGTAAACTTCATCTGGAGCTGGGATATAGACAACACTTTCAAGTTCATCATATATTGCATTCGCAAGAGGTTCTCTTAACAGTTTTGCTATTTCTTTGCTGACTTTTCCTTTAACTTTTTCATTCCAGTATGCTTTCATAAACTCAATGGCTGGCTTTCCTTCAATAAACATATCTTCAAGTTTTTTCTTGAAAAGTTCTTCATCTATCTTCTTTGCAGTTAGGGTCAGTTCCTTGAATTTAGCAGTTTTCATATTGATATTCAGCTGGTCAACTAAAAATCCCATCGGGTTCTTAAGCTTTTTGTTTGTAAGGGCTTTCTTGATAATTGATACGACCATATCATCATCGTATATATCCTTGTCTGCATTAATAAGCAAAAACAGGATTTCATTTTCGGTAAGTGTATTTATTACAGCTCCCTTTTTCATATTACCTAAAGACTTTGCAGTCTGGAGTTCTTTGATATACCTGATTATTTCCTCAACCTTGTCTTTATAATGCTTTCTTAACTGTCCTATGTTTGCCCATGTTATTTCCATTGCAACCGGTAATTCTTTTGATTGTTGCAGAACTTCATTTTTATCTGCCTCTACCTTTTCCTTAATTTCCTCTATTTTTTCAAAATCAAAGTTTATCTTTGGCTTGAAATAGAATGTAATAAATCCTATCCTTCTGCCTTTTCTGTGGTATTCCACATCAGTTATTTCTATATCTGTGTATTTGTTTACTTCCTCTACTGCTTTTTCTATTACCCTTCTCCTAAGGTCAAGAAAATCCTTATAATCATCACTCAATAATTTTTTCTTTTTTGTTTTCTTATCTATGACAAACACTCTTGTTCCTATCTTCTCCCGGAACTCATCTATATCAAATGTTCTTTCCCCTATTTTTTCATACTGCTTTAAAAGCTCATATAGTCTAATTGAGTATTTTGACCGCATCGGCATTATATTTTTCAGGTGATAAGCAATGAATTTATTTCGCAACTCAAACAGAAAGCTTGATATTGAATAAGTAAACTTATAAACTACCTTCCATCCATTTGTGGTTTTTTTAAAGTCCACATCCTCAAATATCCAGATAGTCCTATATCTCGTTAGCCTGCCTTCATCATCAAACTCTGTTATTGTTATAGCACTATTATCCCTCAAGTATTCTGCCATATCCATCACATAATCTTCCATAAAATACTTGTCTTTTACCTGTTTGAGATTTATGTAATCTTCCACATTAAAACTATAAGTTCTATTAGCTATTTCCTCTGGTGATGTAGGTTTTTCATCTTGGGTCGCTATTTGGGCTATCATTAAAAGCATTAACTTGTATTTTTCTGCTGTATCTATCGTGTGAATACCCTCATTTAGAAGGTTATCTTTTTTCACTATTTCACCTCTAAATTGCTTTATTTCTCTATTATTTTCCCCCATCTTTATAACCTCTAAAATAAGTTTGACCATAAGTTTAAAGCAGGATATTAAAATTGTCAATATGTCCTGTTTATTAGAGTAAATGTCCTGTTTATTAGAGTAAATGTCCTGTTTATTAGAGTAAATGTCCTGTTTATTAGAGTAAATGTCCTGTTTATTTTTTTGCAAGCCTTGATTTACAAGGCTTTCCGACCGCCGAAAAAGTATTTAAAAAGTAATTAAAAAGGATTTAAAAAGATATATGATGATGATGATATATATAAAAAACATAAAAAAATGCGAATAAATATAAAAAGATATTTAAGCGAATATATTTTGAACTTAATTTTGAATTTTTTGAATTTAAAGAACTTTAAAGAACTTTCCTGACTTTAAAAACTAAAAATTACTACCTACTTATTCCCGAAAAAATTAAGAAATACCCGCCCGATTGGTCAAATTTGACATAACGGATTAAAAAGAAAAAAAAGGGAGACGAATAGGAAAGAAAAAAGAGGTGTTAGTTTTGAGTTTTGAACGGTTCTTGGGATGGATAGTGGGAAGCTGGATAGGTTTGTTGATTTTCCTGCTTGTTAAGTTCCTTATTGATGGGTTCATCTGGAAATATAATTAAAACCATTGCCATTAAAACAAAAATCATAGTTGCGGCTAAAAACATTCCTAATGCTTCTGCAACTCCATTAAGAAACTCTTTGCTTGTTATAACTTTAAAAAACTGTCTGATGTAATACTCCCTATGGCTCATAACCATTTTAGGATACCTGTTTTTCATTTTATCCTCCCTGTCTTGACATTGTATTACTATGTAATATATTGTAATGCAAAAGCAATAAATTGCAATAGGGGAGATGAATGAAAGAAGTAGATGAGCTAAAGCAGATAATAGAAAAAAGAAACAGGGATGTTGTTGTGATAGGAAGGCTACTTAAGAAAATCAAACAGGAAAAATCGTATAAAGAAAAATCGTTTTCAGAATTCCTGAGAAACATAGGCATAAGCACAAGGACGGCAAATTACTATATCAGAATATCGGAACTTGAAAATGCAGATAAGCTGGTTGAGGAAATTGGATATACAAAGCTGATAGTTTTAATGGAAGCAAAAAAGCTCAACAAGGAAACTCTTGAGATGGCAAAGGAGATGAGTGTTTCACAGCTGAAAAGGAAATTGTTTGAAACTGAACAGAAGAAAGATATTTCAAAGGTAGAGAAAGACATTGAAAGACTACTTAAGAAGTATCCAGTGGACGATTTTAAGAAGGCTCTTGTAAATGTAATAAAGAAACTTAAAGAGGAGGAATGAAATGGCAAATCTGGCTATTACAAAAGACCCTTCACTGCATAAATGGCTTAAGGAGAATAAAGACAAGCTTTTGATTACAAGTTATGGGGATGCACATCTTTTTCAGGAAACTGTCTTGATAAGGGGAGTTAAACCTTTTCCCTTGTTTGAAACTTTAGTTCCTTTGAGTTTTATAAACATCAGAAAAGAAGAAGAAGCTATTTTAAAACAGCTTAAAGAGTGTATTAAAGTAGAAGATGAACTTGAAAAGATGTTTATAGCGTCTCAAGTAATGAACGGCAGTAGAAGATACGGCACTTCATTTTCAAACTATCTGGATGTAGTTGTGTCTATACTGGACTATTTTTCCGATGAAGGTATAGAAAAAGCTACATTTAGAATTCGTGAAAGATGGGAAGGAATGACGGGAGATTTACTTGATAGATGGTTTGAGGTGCTTGATTATCAGGGTTCTGAAATTGGAGTTAGCACTCCTTACTCATTTGCTTTTGTCAGGCTGTCTGATGTTCCTCTGGAGCTGCAAAAAATGCTAAGGGAATACAATCTGTATTCTGATACAAAGTTTATAGGCATTTATGAAGATTATGGAGAACCTCAATATACCCTTGTTGCTGTTATCCAGAACAACCCTCTTGACCTTGATAATATTCCACAACTGTGGAATGACAACTTTGAAGCTGTAGGCAGAGAAGAAGAGAGCATACTGGAAAAATTTGATAAATACTTGAGGGAATTTAAGTTCCTTGATAAGGACCTTCTCTCTTTAGCATCAGAAATAAGAAGATTGAAATATTTGAATGATTTGAATATCTTATCTATTTTAAGATTGATAAAGATAAGATTAAAATTACAGAAGGAAAAAGAAAATAAATTTGGGGAACTGGAGAAAGTCCTTGACTTTCAAGTAAGCAAAAACAAGCCCCCCTTCTTTTTTGATGTAGAAATAATAACATAAAGAAGGAGGATTAGGAGAATGGTATGTGGTAGATGTGGAAGACCTTTATCTAACCCTAAATCAATAATAGCAGGTATTGGTCCACAATGCAAGAAGCACATAGAGTTTGAGCTTCAAATTAAGAAAATCAAAATGCGATGTATGCATAGTTTCTACTGCCTTCCACAGGTGGAACACATTGTAGTCTTATTGCAAAGAGCCAAGAAGAAGTTTGAAAAATACAATATACCCTGGTCGTCCGAAGCAGAAAAAGCAATCATAGAGGGATTAGGTCTTGATAAGCCGAGGATAGAATTGACAAGCGAGGAAAAAAAGAGAATGCTGGAATACATGAGGGATGCAGAAGATAGGGATATAGCAAAAGCTGAATTCTTTAGAATTATCGGGAAGTGCCCGCACGGCTTAAACTGCACCGACCCGGATACAGCTCTTGAAGCTACTTATCACTTAATTGGTCTTGTTTTTAAAGCTTCTGATGAAAACTACAAGGTTGCAGAAAACTTTTTGCTGATAATAGACCCACTACTTTCCATACTGGAACTGTTTGGAACTTCTGAAAGGAACTATTATGAAAGTTTTTATAAAGTAATGAAGAAAAAAGCAGAAATCCTTAAAAGAAAACACAGGAAGAAAAAAATAGCAGAAGAACTTGAAGATATATTAAATCTCTTATAAAAGGAGGTAGCCATGAAGAAAAAAATTAAATTTTTCTTTCTTTCATTAAACCTGTTCTTAATGATTACAATGCTCTGGACAGCCTTTGATAAAGCAAACCCTCTGTATATTTATTCCTTTGCCTATCCAGTTCAGTATGTTAGGGCTTCACTGGAAGTATCAGACCTAAAACCCCACTGGGACAACAAAGGCGATTGCAGGATACAAAATACGATAGAGGTAATCAAGAACCCTAACCTGTATGTAGTATTTGGGAAAATTCAAGACCCTAAAACAGGGATTGGAGGAGACCACCAATGGGCTACTTCTAATCCTAAAGAACCGAATATGTATGAATACATTACAGACAACACGACAGGCTTAACAGAAGAAAAGAAAAAAAGAGCCTATTATATGCCTCAAATTGTTTATAAACTTGAAAAGTGCAAGCTGATACCTGTTAAACAATTTAAAGAACTTACAGATGAAGAGGAATTTTTAGTTAAATCTGGAAAGTTTTATGTGGAAACTTTCTGTAAAAAGTATAGAGAAAAATGGATGTAAGCTATGAGAAGGTATTCCACAGTTTTCCCGGTTCATCATGCGGGTTTAATTCCTTTGTTGAAGGTGAAGAAGAAGAAGCATAAAGAATACAGCTAATATAAGGAGGTTCTATGGCAAAGAAATTAACAGACCAAGAAAAATTAGAATATGCAAAGGCAGATTTGGGCTATTTCCTGAAGCAGGAGAGGATAGCAATATCAATAAAACAGATGGCTATTGCAAAAGCTATTTGTAGAATATCAAACAGAGCTGACCTTTTAAGAACTACCAAAAGACACAAGGTTCTCTGGCTTTACAAGGAAAAGACCATTAAAAGAAAGTTTGTAAATAGAGCCTTAATACATTCTGTTGCCTATGCAAAAAAGAGATTTGATGAAGTTATTGATGAAACAAAATCAGCTTCTTCTAATAAAGCCAAAGTTTTGTATCTGGCTCTGCTTCACGACCTTGCACCTATATCTGCTGTGGAAATAGCTTTCAAGAAGTATGCAAAAAATGCAGGTTTGCAACAGCTTCACTATTCAAAACTAAAGCCATTAAGGGAGTGGAAGGAGATAATTGATGCTGAGATTGAAATAATTAAAAGAAAACTGGAGGAGAAAGATGACTTACGATGAGTATTTTAACTTGATTTTAAATTCAGAACCAGAAGATTGGCTTTTCTTTGATGAAGAAGATGTCCTTACATTTAAAAATGATTTGAACATTTGGATTAAAAGAGTAATTACCGATGAACCATTTGAAGAAGAATGGGCAAAAAGAAATCCAAATCCAGAAGCATATAAAGTTGATGTTAAATTTTACTATGGCAATTCTTTGGTGGATACTGATTTATATGTTTCTGTTGATGGTTATAGAGCTATAGTTCCTCTTACTAACTCAAGAGATAGTTATGATGTGAAAAAATCAAGATACATAATTGCCAAAATACTAAACCATGATACAAATGGATATATAGAACGCAGATACTTGAATATCTTTAATGTTGTAGATGGTTAATTTGTGATTTTCCCTTTCTCCTTCCACTCTTTTTTTTGTTTAAGTTCTATTACTTTAATAATTTATCATTTTAACATTTTGTTAATTTATTATTTTAATAGTTTAATAAAACATTAAAATAATATTTTGTTGTTCTGGTAATTTATCAATTTATCATCTCAATAAAATATTAAATTGTTATTTTATTACTACAACAATTTAGTAGATTTTATAATAATAGAAAAATCTACAACACCACCACTAAATCAGTGTCCATAAAATTGCAATTAATTGCAGTCTTTTGATTGTTTGTGATTGCATCTTGATTATTAAATTGTTATTTTATTAAAGTAATATTTTGATATTTTATCAATTTATTATTTTATTATTCTGATATTTTTACGAAAAGGAAAATATAAAAGAAAAGGAGGAATGACATGAAAGTAGCTTTTGATTTAGGGTTTGGCTGGACAAAGGTTTGCACCGATACTGGAGAGTGTTTCAAGTTTCCTACTTGGCTTGCATACCATTCTGATACAGCAATTAGCGAAGTTGATAAAGTGCTGGTAGATGGAAAAGAATATGTGGTCGGAGAGGATGCAAGACTTGAAAGGCAAAGAATAACAATCACATCAATTCAGGAACTTCTTAATTATTTTCCTGTTTTCAAAAGATATTCACTTGAGAAGTTGGGTATTTCTGAAAGTGAGGCACAGATAATAACTGGATTACCACCAATACACAAAGATAAAGCAGAAATTTTGGAAAAGCAGGGGGCTGTTGTTTTACCACAGGGGCTTGGAATATTTCTTGATGTAGCTGATAAGGTATCTGAAGAAGAATTGATGATTATAGATATTGGTTTTAATACTGTTGATTATATAGTTGTCATAAAAAATAAAAGGAAAAAAGGAAATACTATTGAAAAGCAAGGTGTAGAAAGGATGATTGAACTGTTTAGAAATAAATTACCAGATAGTTTAGGCTATCTCAAGCAATTTTCATTTCAAAGATTAATGGATGTTTTTGAAAAAGGATATGCAACAGTAGAAGGAGAAAGAATAGATTTAACATCTTACAAGGAGAGGGCTATTGAAGAGTATAATGAGGTTCTTAAAACAAGATTAAAAGATGAGATTGGGAACTTGATAGATGAAATAGAGCGAATAGTCATAGCTGGAGGAGGAGCTTATTATCTAAAAGATATTAGAAAAGCAGGAATTTACATTCCAGAAAAGCCAGAATTTAGCCAAGCAAGAGGTTATCTAAAGTATGAGTAGAGCAACTAAATTACAGCTTCAAAACATAAAAAGATTAACAAATTTACTTGGTATAGATGTTAATACTAAAGGTTTAACTTCAAAAGAAGCTTCCAAACTTTACAGGGAGCTTCTTTTATTAAGTGTGAGAGGTGATAAAAATGGCAAAGCTATCAAAAGATAAGACTACAATTTCAATAAGCCTTTCTAAAGAAGTTGTAGAAGTTTTAAATGTGTTTAAGAACAGAAGCAAACTTATAGATGATATACTTTCTTCTCTTTTACTTAACTTATCTCCAGCTGAAATGTTAGAGCTTATTAAAACAATGACTAATGGGGGTGATGTTATTGAATTTTTGATAAAAAAGAAGTGCAGGGAACTTGGAATTCAAATGCAAGTTGATAAAACTGAAGATTTTGAAACAAAACAGGTTAAAGAGCCAAAAGCAGTTGTTGAAGAAAAAAAATCTAACAAAGTTAATCCACAAGACTGGTGGGGGTAATCTATGCTTGTCTTAAAGGATATGAAGTTTTCAGTTGAAGGGGATAATTTGAGGGTCTTAATTGAAAAAGACAGAAAGGCAGAAGCAAGCCTATCAGGTTTTTCAGCTTTTAGATTTACAGGTGCTTGTTTCAGTTCTGGATATAAGATAGATGGATTTGAAAAAGAAAGAATAGGAAAAACTCTTGTAGAACCTGACAAAATTAGAGTTTACAGGGAAGAAAATGGCAAACCTGATAGGGTTTTTGAAAGGTTTACTCAAGATGAATTTATAACAATAGCAACTTACATACAAAAGAACCTAAACACTAATGAACTGGTTTTTTCTTTAAGAGATAAGGAAGGAAAGTTTGATTATTCTGTGAATGTATCTCCAGATAAAATTGCTGTTTTTGATAATCAAACTATGAATATGAAGGCGATAAATCTTAATCCCTTTTTTATTTTTAGAATAAAAGCCGTTATAGAACTTGCAGTTTTGGGGCTTTTACCAAGTCCAGTTTTTATTAGAGGAACGGAAAACAATATCTCAATAGGTGAGGCAGTAGTCCCTGAAAAAGAGCTTACAGAGCAACACGAGCAAAACATTAAAAAGATTATTGA